>JAAURU010000356.1 GCA_012032075.1 Flavobacterium sp. | reverse complement strand
TACTGTAAAAAGAAAAATTATCATACTTTTTCAGGTTTAAATCGTAATACAAAATAACTACCTATTACAACAGGAAGCACTAAATTAAACAACCACATTAAAGAAGTTATACTAATGATTTTTATGCTTTCAACATCTAGATTACCAAATAGATATACAGCAACACTTCCTTTTATAGCGACATCCATTAAATGAATACTTGGAATTATGGAAGCTAAAAAGTACATTATAAAAATAGTACTTAAAGCAGTTGAATACTCTATTTCGCATTGAAAAATTACCAACAAATAATAAAATTGATGCGAGAAGATCAAATACCGCATAATCGATAATTGAAAATTAGAAAATAGAATATTTCTTGGAAATTTTTTGATTTTTGAATTTAATTTTTGAACTGAAAAACCATAAAACTCAATATTTTTGAATTTAATTAGTATAAAAATAAAAGCGATAAGAACTATAAAAATGAAGATATGAATTGTTTTGATTTTGAAATGAATCCAAAACATGGTTTCTGTAATTTTAAAACTTAAAATTATAAAACCTATTAACCCAAAAAGACAAGTAACAGCCATTTGCGAACTATTACCAATGAGATTCAAGAATATAATTTGTTTTCTATTTTCTTTGGAGAAATAGAGTGTTTTCGCACCATATTCACCTATTCTATTAGGTGTAAAAATAGAAGCAGTTAAAGAACCTAAACTTTGTTTTGCCGCTTCAAAGAAAGAAATGTTTTTAAAATAGGAAACTAAATTTTGCCATTTAAAAATTTCTAAAACCCAATTAAAATTAGAAAATAACAATAAAATGCTAACTGATTTTATAGATAAGTAGCTTGTAATAACGCTCCAGTCAATTTTCTTTTCATAGCGAAGTTCATGATAAATAAAATACAAAGCAACACTTACAATCAAAAGTTTGATTATAACTAATAGGAATTGTTTAGCTTTGTGAGGAATTGCAAGCATCAATGCAAAGTAACAAACTTTAAACTTTTAAACACTAAACTTTTAAACTAAAATTGTGTCAAACGAACGCATCATATTAGGAATCGACCCAGGAACCACTATTATGGGTTTTGGATTGATAAAAGTGGTCAATAAAAAATGGAATTTATTCAGTTAAATGAATTAATTCTTAATAAATATGATGATCATTATATGAAATTGAAAGTCATATTTGAAAGAACCATAGAATTAATTGACACTCATCATCCTGATGAAATTGCTATTGAAGCACCATTCTTTGGCAAAAATGTACAATCCATGTTGAAATTAGGAAGAGCACAAGGAGTGGCAATGGCCGCAGGTTTATCGAGACAAATTCCTATTACAGAATACGAACCCAAAAAAATAAAAATGGCAATCACAGGAAATGGAAATGCTAGTAAAGAACAAGTAGCCAAAATGCTCCAACAACTTTTAAGCTTAAAACCTTACCTAAAAACCTAGATTCTACTGATGGTTTAGCAGCAGCAGTATGTCATTTCTTCAATACCGGAAAAGTTACAGGAGAAAAAAGCTATACAGGTTGGGATGCTTTTGTAAAACAGAATGAGAATAGAGTCAAGAAATAGTGTTCAGTGTTTAGTTTGTAGTGTCCAGTAAAATAAGTAAATATGAGATTTAAAGATTTGTTAGCGTATAAAAAAGGATTTGAATTAGCAATGAATATTTTTGAACTTACAAAGACTTTTCCAAAAAAGGAAATGAATTCTTTAACAGATCAGATTAGAAGAAGTTCTAGAAGTGTTACTATAACCATATCTGAAGCCTACAGGAAAAGAGAGTACTCTAAACATTTTCATAGTAAACTTACAAATGCTGATTCTGAAAATTCTGAAACACAAGGTTGGCCAGAATATGTTTTGGCTTGTAAATATATTACTAATAATCAATTTACTGAATTAACAAATAATAGTATTGAAATTGGTAAGCTTATAAATTATATGATTTTAAATCCTGAAAAATTTGGAGTTAAAAAGTAGCATCAAGTTTTCAGATATAGTAGCTATAAAAAACTTAGCAACTAAAAACTCAAACCAATACTTAACTGGTCACTAAAAACTGACCACTGAACACTTTAAAATGAGCGGCATCTACATTCATATCCCTTTTTGCAAACAAGCTTGTCATTATTGTGACTTTCATTTTTCGACTTCAATGAAGAAGAAAGACGAAATGGTTTTGGCTTTGGCTAAAGAAATCGCAATGCGTAAACATGAAGCAGCTAATGATGTTATTGAAACCATTTATTTTGGAGGAGGAACGCCAAGTATTTTATCTATTGAAGATTTGAAATTTTTAATGCATTTGGTTTACCAAAATTACAAAGTAGTTGCCAATCCAGAAATCACAATAGAAGCTAATCCAGATGATTTGGATAAGGAGACAATTCTTCAATTAGCCAATGCTTCAATTAATCGTCTTTCCATAGGAATTCAATCTTTTTTTGAAGAAGATTTAAAGTTGATGAATCGTGTGCATAATGCCGAGGAAGCTAAAAAGTGTTTGGAAATAGCTACAAAGTACTTTGACAATATTTCTTTGGATTTAATCTATGGCGTTCCAAATATGTCAAACGAAAAATGGAGACAAAATATTGAAACCGCTTTGTCTTTTGGGATTCCACACATTTCGAGCTATGCTTTAACGGTCGAACCAAAAACAGCTTTGGATAAATTCATTAAAAAAGGAATTATTAAACAACCAGATGATGAGGTGGCTCAAGAACATTTCCATATTCTAGTTGATATATTAGAGAAAAACGGATTTGTGCATTACGAATTGTCAAATTTCGGGAAACCCAATTACTTTTCGAAAAATAATTCCGCTTATTGGTTAGGAAAAAAATACATTGGAGTTGGTTCTTCGGCTCACAGTTATGATGGAAAAAATAGGAGTTGGAATATATCTAATAATACGTTGTACATCAAATCCATTCAAGAAGGAAAATTGCCTAGTGAAACAGAAACTTTTAACAAAAAAAAGATCGTTATAATGAATACATTATGACAGGTTTAAGAACGATTTGGGGTGTTTCATTGGAACGAATTGAAAAAGAATTTGGCACAAAATATTTAGAGTATTTAAAAAATCAGAGTCAAAAGTTTATTAGTGATGAATTGTTGATTTTGGACAACAACATTTTAAAATCAACAAAAAAAGGAAAGTTTCTATGTGATGGAATTGCAAGTGATTTGTTTTTGTTAAATTTGGAATAAAATTATTTTTATTGAAAACAACTATTCAATATAACAATCAATCTTTTGAAATCGATTTATCAAAACCTTTAGATATTTCGATTCCATTAACAATGATAAGCAAAATCCAATTGCTTGGTATCAAAACACTCCCATAATTGAACCTGTAAAAATGGACAATTGGATTGGAAAAGTTTCAGAAGGAAAATCATCAACTAATTTTAATACTATATTCTTCAATCCTCATGCTCATGGAACCCACACAGAGTGTTTAGGTCATATTACGAGAGATTTTTATAGTATTAACCAATGCCTAAAACAGTTTTTTTTCTCTGCAGAAGTAATTTCGGTTGAACCAATGAAAATAGGGGAAGATTTGGTTATAACCAAAGAACAAATTGAAAGAGCTTTAAAAATTAAAAAGACTGAAGCAATTGTCATTAGAACGTTACCAAATTTGGAAAACAAAAAGCATTTCAAATATTCCAACACAAATCCTCCTTATTTAGAAGAAGAAGCTTCAAAATTAATAAGAAAGAAAGGAATACAACATTTGTTAATTGATTTACCCAGTATAGATAAAGAACATGATGAAGGGAAATTGTTGGCTCATAAAGCATTTTGGAATGTAAAAGATGTAAATAATTTAAATGAAGATACAAGATTGAATTGCACTATTACAGAAATGATATATGTAGCTAATACTATTTTAGATGGAAGTTATATTCTAAACCTTCAAATTGCTTCTTTTGAAAATGATGCCACACCTAGCAAACCAGTTTTATATAAAATAATTTTAAAAAAAAGGTCTTTTCAAAAATTGAAAGCCCATTTTAGGAATAAAAAATTGTACTAAAAATTAATTA
>JAAURU010000355.1 GCA_012032075.1 Flavobacterium sp. | reverse complement strand
TATCAATTGCAACAGTAATGCTACTGTTCTCTTGTAACAACGAAGACAACGTTATCCAAGAAGAAGCTTTGGATATAACACAAATTTCTCACAGAGGCTGTGCTGCAGACGAAGTACTTGAAAGACAGCTTAGAGAAGACCCGTCTTTAGCTCAAAGAATGCAAGACATTGAAATTGAAACTGCAAAAGCTATTGCAGAAGGAAGAATTGTTAATGGAGTTTTAGAAATTCCAGTTGTATTCAATGTTCTTTATAGAACTTCTGCTGAAAATATTTCACAATCGCAACTACAATCACAAATTAATGTTTTAAACAATGATTTTCGTGGAGCAAATTCTGATTATAATTCCTCAAATCCATACAATAATGTAAGAGGATCCTTTAATATACGTTTTGTTCTTGATAAAATAGTTAGAAAACAATCAAATAAAACCAGCTGGGGAACAAATGATGCTATGAAAAGATCTTCTTCTGGTGGAATTGATGCAACTTCTCCTTCCACAAAACTAAACTATTGGGTTTGTACAATTGGTGGAGGAACATTAGGATATGCACAATTCCCTGGTGGACCTTCAGCTACTGATGGAGTTGTATGTGATTCAAGATATACTGGAACAAATGGAACTGCTACTTTCCCTTTTAACAAAGGAAGAACAGGAACACATGAAGTAGGTCACTGGATGAATTTACGTCACATTTGGGGAGACAGAAATTGTGGTTCAGATTTAGTATCTGATACACCAACACATGATTCACCAAATTATGGTGTTCCACCAGTAGGACATAGATCTACTTGTTCTGGCCGTCCATTAGAAATGTTCATGAATTATATGGATTATACTGACGACAGAGGAATGTATATGTTCTCAAGAGGTCAGGTTACTAGAATGGCTGCTATTTTTGGAACTAGTGGTGCTAGAAGATCATTTAGATAATATTTATTTTATAAATAAATTAAAACTCGCTATTAATTAGCGAGTTTTTTTATATTTTTGAAAATGACTTCAAAAGAACTTTCTTACGGATTATTAAGAACTATTTTCCTATTATTGGGACTTTCATTAGTTTTATTCCTACTCTATAAAATTGCAATTGTTATTATTTACATCATCATTGCAATTATATTTTCCTTAATTGCAAATCCTTTAGTAACCTTTTTAAAAAATAAATTAAAGTTTAAAAATACTTTAGCTGTAGTTACTACACTTATATTATTTATTGCTTTGTTTGTAAGTTTTGTACTGTTGTTTGTACCTCTTTTAATTGCACAAGGAGAGAATCTTTCATTACTTGATATAAATTCTTTAGAAAATGATTATAACGAGATTATAAAAAATATAAGTGCCTACTTTGAATCTCATAATATTAATATAAATCAATTAATAGAAAGCTCAAATTTAACTTCAAAAATTGATTTTAATTTTATACCTAATATTTTTAATGGAATTATAAATATTGTTGGGAATTTTGGAATGGGATTGGCTTCTGTTTTGTTCATATCTTTTTTCTATTAAAAGAAAAAGAACAAGCTTTTAAAATTTTTAAATTTATTATTCCTAGAAATCAAAAAACTAAAATTTTAACCTCATTAGAAAAAATTCAAAATCTACTTACAAGATATTTTATTGGTCTTTTATTACAATTATTTATAATATTAATTCTATATCTAATAGTTTTTTAATTTTTGGAGTAGAAAACGCCTTTATAATTGCCTTATTATGTGCAGTTTTAAATATTATTCCTTATTTAGGCCCTTTATTAGGAATAATTGTTGCTTCAGTTTTAATAATGATTAGCGGAATAGGAGCTGATTTTTCAAACACTTTATCAACAACCATATATGTAATTATAGGTATGTTTATTGTTCAATTAATCGATAACAATTTAAGTCAACCAATAATTTTTTCTAAAAGCACAAAATCACATCCTCTAGAAATATTTTTAGTTATAATTTGTTCAGGAATTTTGTTTGGAATAACAGGAATGATTGTAGCAGTCCCTTCATATACAGCATTAAAGGTAATAGGTAAAGAATTTCTTCCAGAGAATAGAATCATAAAAGCTTTAACAAAAGATATCTAGTGGAATCTTTAAATAATTTATTAAAAACTGAAATCCAAGAGTTTATAAACAGCCACATTACAAGCGATTGTAATGCGTTAGCGCTACAAAAAAATCCGATTGAGAATATAGATTACATTGAAGTTATTAATCAAATTGCCTCAAAACAAAAAGCTAAAAATAAATTACCAACTTGGTTTTCAACCCAAAATATAATATATCCTTCTAAAATATCAATAGAGCAAACTTCATCTGAAATAGCTGCTAAATATAAAGCTTCAATTATTAGTGGACAATCATTAATAGATTTATCTGGTGGTTTTGGTATTGATGATTATTATTTCTCAAATTCGTTTGATGAAGTATATCATTGTGAAATAAATACAAGATTATCATCAATAGTAAAACATAATTTTCAACAATTAAAAAAAAAAATATAACATGTATTGATGGAGAAAGCACTAAAATATTAGAAAAATTAAATCGTAATTTTGACTATATTTACATTGATCCTTCAAGAAGAAATGAAAGTAAAGGTAAAGTTTTTTTATTGAAAGATTGTGAACCCAATGTACCTGAACTATTAGATTTTTATTTTAAATTTTCAAACTCAATACTCATTAAAACAGCTCCATTATTAGATATTAAAGCTGGTTTAATTGAACTTAAAAATGTTAAAAACATTCACATTGTTGCCATAAACAATGAGGTTAAAGAATTACTATGGGAAATTGAAAATGAGTATTCAAATTCCATTACATTAACTGCTGTGAATCTTGAAATGGATAATTCCTCTATAATAAAAATTGCATTCAATAATGAATACAATGCTACATTTTCTTTACCAAAAAAATATCTTTTCGAACCAAATGCAGCTTTATTAAAAACAGGAAATTTTGATGCTATTTCAGAAATTTTAAAAATAGATAAATTGCATCAACATTCACATTTATATACTTCAAACGAAATAATTAATTTTCCTGGCAGAAGTTTTATAATTGACCAAATAGTACATTATCAAAAAAATGAAATTAAAAATCTAATTGTAAACAAAAAAAATGAATGTTTCAACCCGAAATTTCCCTTTAAAACCAGATGAATTAAAGAAAAAACACAAAATTAAAGATGGTGGAACAATTTTTGCTTTTTTTACTACCGATATTGAAAATAATAAAATAGTTTTGCTCTGTTCAAAAATAAAATAAAATGAAATACATAATTATCTTATTCGTACTCTTTCCTACGCTACATTTTGCTCAAAAAAAGACTGTATCTTTTCGTTTGAAGAAAAAACCGATTCTACAAGCGTAAAAGCTTTATCTGAAAAGATTATTTATGAAAGAATTTTTGGAAGTTCAAAAGAATTCATTCAATTTAATTTAATTAATAATAATGGAACACCAATCTTAAGTTTTCAGCAAATTCAAAAAAGTCTTGATTTCATTCCTGCTAGATGTTTTAATTCTAAATCTAAGATAGTTTTCCAATTAGAAAATGGTAAAATAGTAAATTTAATTAGTTCTAATGAGAATATTTGCTCTACATTATCCTATATTCCAGAAGAAAAAAGCAACATAAGATTATTAACTGGTTATTTTCTATTCACAGTTACCAACTATGAAGAATTAAAAAAATCACGCATTACTGTAATGAGAATTCATTTTTCAGGAGAATCTAAAGATTATATTATCAACGATGAAATACAATCTGAAATACTAAATGAGAAATTAAATCCAAGTAGTTATTTTATAGAAAATCTAAGTTGCGTGGAATAATAGTAAAATTTTAAAACAAAAAGCCTAGTAAAACACTAGGCTTTTTGTGATCGCGCCAGGATTCGAACCTGGGACCTACTCATTAGAAGTGAGTTGCTCTATCCAGCTGAGCTACGCAACCTAAAACATTAATTGTCGGGGTGGCAGGATTCGAACCTGCGACCTCCTGCTCCCAAAGCAGGCGCGATAACCGGGCTACGCTACACCCCGAAAACAAAAAAGCGGAGAGACAGGGACTCGAACCCTGGCATCGGTTACCCGAT
>JAAURU010000354.1 GCA_012032075.1 Flavobacterium sp. | reverse complement strand
GTTAAACGTCTTGGTAAAATTTTACCTTGCTACGTTTACAAATTTCAATAAGAAATCTGGATCTTTATAATCAACGTATTTAATACCTGATTTTTTTAAAACGACAGTATTTCTTTTGCTTGTTAGTCTCTATATTTAAAGGAGTAAGATATCTAATATCCCCTTCTTTTTTCCCTTTTGCAGATTGCTCTAAAGTTGACATAATTAGTTTGATTTAGCTTTTTAATTTTACTCTTCTTCTTTCTGCCCAAGAAAATTGCATGTTTGTCTAAAGACACAGTCAAGAAACGCATAACACGCTCATCACGACGGAATTCAGTTTCAAAACCAATAATTACTTCAGCAGGTGCTTTGAATTCAAATAAGTGGTAAAAGCCACTTTTTTGTGTTGGATTTCATAAGCTAATTTCTTTAAGCCCCAATCCTCTTTAGATACCATCTCAGCTCCTTTAGACGTAAGAAAATCTTCAAATTTGCTTACTGTTTCCTTTATCTGTTGGTCAGATAAAACGGGATTCAAGATGAAAACAGTTTCATAGTGATTCATAATCAATTATATTTAATTTATTTAAATTGGGTGCAAAAATAGTAAAATTATTTTAATTAACAATACTTAGGCGATTAATTGCACATTAATTACGTTTTTATTTGTACTATTAATTTTTTGCTATACTTTTAACATTAAATATAGTCCCATGAAGTTGAATTGTATAGTTGTCGATGATAGTGCGATACAAAGGATGACGATTACCAAACTAGTTAATGAATCAACAAATCTTCATTTAGTTGGTGATTTTGCTAATGCATTAGAAGCAAAAAACTCTTTAAACAACAATAGCGTAGATTTAATTTTTTTAGATATTGAAATGCCATTAATAAGTGGGTTTGATTTATTAGATGGCCTGAAAGTAAAACCTCAAATTATATTCATAACTTCAAAAGCTGATTATGCTGTAAAAGCATTTGATTATGAAGCAACTGATTTTCTTCAAAAACCCATATCGAAAGAACGTTTTTTGAAAGCAGTCAAAAAAGCTTTAGAATTACACCAATTGAGAAATGACTCACATGAAGAACAAGGTGAAGCTATCATAATTAAAAGTAATTTAAAGAAATTAAAAGTTTTTACTTATAAAATTAAATGGATTGAAGCTTATGGTGATTACATTAAAGTGGTAACCGATGAAGAAAGTCATTTAGTATTATCTACAATGAAATCTTTTGAAAACGAACTTCCACAAGGAAAATTTGTTAGAGTTCATAAATCCTACATTGTAAATCTTGATAGAGTTGAAAAGTTTAATAGTAAATTTGCTGAAATTGATGGTCAAAAAATACCTATAAGTAGAAACAAAAAAGATGTTATAAGTAAAGCTATAGAAGCTATCTAATAATAATCCACATTAACTGATACTTTTATTGCTCTATATTGAGCAATTGCATCAAAACTGAATAAAACTTTCTCGATTGTTTTTTTGGTTTTTACCAAATTTACTGTAGTAGGTATTTTTATAATAATTGTTCTAATAAATTCATTCCTTATTTTACTAATAGCAGGTTCTTCTGGGCCCAAAACCGGAATTTGTAAATTTTGAATAAATACATTATACAACCATAAAGAACCTTCTTTTAATTTTTCGTAATCTCTATGTTTTAACGTAAGCCTTATTAATCTATAAAAAGGTGGATATTTAAAGTTATGCCTATCGTAAATTTGTTCTTTATACATACTAGTATAATTATTCTCAACAACATGCTGAATCGTATTGTGATAAGGATTGTAAGTTTGTATAATAACTGATCCCGTTTTTCTTTTCTTCCTGCTCTTCCAGCTACTTGAGTCATCATTTGAAAAGCACGTTCATAAGCTCTAAAATGAGGCTGATTCAATAGATTATCTGCATTTAAAATACCTACTAATGTAACATTATCAAAATGCAAACCCTTAGCAAGCATTTGAGTACCAATTAAAATATCGTATTCTTGATTTTTAAAAGCATCAATTATTTTTTCAAATCCATATTTACCTCTAGTGGTATCTTGATCCATTCTTCCTATAGATTTATTAGGAAAAAATGCTTTTAGTTCAATTTCAATTTGCTCTGTTCCAAAACCCTTAGTAGATAATTCAACAGACTGGCAATGATGACAATGAGTAGGATTAGCAATTGCATAACTACAATAATGACAACGCAACTGATTTTTATATTTATAATACGTCAAACTTACATCACAACTGGGACAATGAGGAACATGCCCACAGGTTTTACATTCAACAAAAGGAGAAAAACCTCTTCTATTTTGAAATAAAATAACTTGTTCTCCTAAAGATAAAGCAACATTAATTTTTTCAATTAAAGTATCAGAAAAATGACCAATCATCTTTTTCTAAAATATTTATCTTTAATATCAACTAATTCAATTTCAGGCAAAACAACATTACCATAACGTTCTTTCAATTCAACTAATCCATATTTTCCAGTAGCTACATTATAGTATGACTCTAAACTAGGTGTTGCACTTCCAAGCAAGACTTTTGCATCATGTTGCTTAGCTAACACTATTGCTGCATCTCTAGCATGATATCTTGGAGCAGGATCCTGTTGTTTGAATGTTTGTTCATGCTCTTCATCAATTATTATCAAACCTAAATTAGAGAAAGGCAAAAATAAAGCACTTCTTACACCTATTACAACTTTAGCTTTCTCCGATTTTTGTAGAACATTATTCCAAACTTCTATTCTTTCATTATTTGTATACTTAGAATGAAAAACAGAAATTTGATTTCCAAAATAAGCAGTTAATCGCTGTACTAACTGAGTAGTTAAGGCTATTTCTGGTAAAAAAAATAAAACTTGCTGTCCATCTTTTAGATAATCTTCTATTAATTTCATGTAAATTTCCGTTTTACCAGAAGCAGTTATGCCATGTAATAACGTAACATCAAATTTTTCTTCATTACCCTTTATGGCATTAAAAGCCTTTTCCTGTGCATCACTTAAAATAAAAGAAACATCATCTTTTTTCTCAAAAACAACTCTATCTTCATGCAAATAATATTCTTCAAATACACCCTTATCTACTAATGCTTTTAAAACAGAAGAACTACATTGAGAAAATCAAGCAATTGCTTAACGGAAATAGGTTTACGTTCAATTGCTTTAAGCTGAAAATATTGTAAAATAAAGTTCATGTTGCTTTTTTGCTCTAGATAGAATTGTTAATAATTCTTCAAGCCTTTCCTGAAAAGAAAATTCTTCATGAATTTTAATGTACTTAACAAATTTAGTTTTATAAACTTCTTTTAGTTCTTCTTGCAAAACTAAAATACCTTTAGCTAGTAAATTATTAATTACTGGAAAAACAGTCTTTTTACCTAAAATTTTTAATTATTTCCTTAATTGTAATTGAAGATTGACTTTGTAGAGCTTCATAAATCAAATATTCTTCATCCTTAAATTCATCAATAATAACCAAAGTATCTTTTTTCTGAGAAATAATGGTTTCACTTTCTAGTATATATCCAGAAGGCAATGCACTTTTATACACTTCTCCTAAAGAACACATATAATAATCTGATATCCACTTCCAATGTTCTAATTGATACAAATTAACAATAGGCTTTTCATCAAGAATACTATCGATTTCTTTAGCTAAATATAGTGTAGGAGGCAAATTATGTTTATTAACAACCAAAGAAGTAAAAACTTTACTTTTCCCAAAAGGAACAGCAATCCTCATTCCATTTTGTATGTAGTTAAATTCAGTTTCAGAAACTTGATAAGTAAATGTTTTCTTGACTGCTAAAGGTAAAATAACATCAATAAAATACTGCATAGCACAAATATAAATCAAAAAAAGAAAAGTAAAAAAAAATTGTTTAAAGTAAGAATTATATAGAATAGTATGGTAGTGTCTTAAAACCATTTCTTTACCATATCCTCGAGCTTTTCTATCTAAAACAAAAAAGCTAGATTCGTTTGAATCTAGCTTTTTAAAAGAAAGGCGACGACATACTCTCCCACATTACTGCAGTACCATCTGCGCAGTCGGGCTTAACTTCTCTGTTCGGAATGGGAAGAGGTGAGCCCCGACGCAATAACCACCTTAAGTTTTTAT
>JAAURU010000353.1 GCA_012032075.1 Flavobacterium sp. | reverse complement strand
TTAATGGAAATAAAAGCCAACCAAAACGAAACCTATTTACACCCAAAGAAGAATTAATAACGACTTTTTTGTCAGGAAGTGGTGGTTTTTAATCAGGAATACACGAGTGGTTTGGGGAGTGGGGAATTGTTTATGAAGATTTAGATAATTTTTTTATAAAAGTATTAAGGTAAAATTAATTGTAATATTATGACAAATATTAATAGAGGCTCTGAATGGAGTAAATGGGATCTTCATATACATACACCAGAAACTAAATTGGCAGATAACTTCAAAGTAGATTCTAACATAAACTTATGGGATAAATATTGCGCATTAATTGAAAATTCGGATGTAGAAGTTTTTGGCATAACTGATTATTTTACTGTAAATAATTATATTAAATTCATAGAACATTTTAAAAATAAATTCCCACTTTCGAAAAAAGTATTTTTTCCTAATATTGAATTCAGATTAAGTGACAAAAACAAGGATACAGAACACATTCAATTTCATATAATTTTTCCAATAATAATGCAACAATTGAAAAAATAGCACCTTTTTTATCAAGACTTCCATTAATTTCAACAGATGATACTTCATTAACATCTAAATTTTGTAGTGAAAAAGATTTGTTAGAAGTAACATATAAAAAAGCAATGGTTAATTTAGATGTTACAATTAAAATATTAAAAGAAAATTTTTCTATTGAGGAATATATTGTTATTAGTTTGGCAAGTGGTTATGGATCATTAAGACCTGGAAAAAGTGATACGAGAGGAGCAGAATATGCAAAGAGATAGATAAAAATGTAAAAGCTTTTTTTGGTTCATCCAATGATACAGATTTTTATCTAAATAAAAAAGAAGGGAGAAGTGCATATAATTTAAAATCTAAACCAGTTTTTAATGGATCGGATGCTCATTCTTTTCAAAATATTGATGATAAACTTGGAAAAAAATATATTAAGAAAGATGAAAAAGGCAATGTTTGTGATTATTCTGAAATAACTTGGATAAAAGCTGATAAAACTTTTGAAGGTTTATTACAAGTTTTGAATGAACCTGAAAATAGAGTTTTCATTGGAGATTATCCAACTGTATTAAAACGTGTTCAAGATTACCCAAATAAATATATAAATTCAGTTGAGATTAATCAAATTGAAAGTTATGATGAAAAAGATGGTGTTTGGTTTAAAAATCAGAAAGCATATATAAACCCAGAACTAACTATCATAATTGGAAATAAAGGTAAGGGTAAAAGTGCAATAACTGATGTTATAGGGTTATGTGGTAATTCTCATAGACAAAAAGATTTTTCTTTTTTAAACGACAAAAAATTTAAAAAGAAAGGGTTAGCTAAAAACTTTAATTCTCTATTGAAATGGTATGATGGTAATGATATTCCTAAAAACTTAAATGATTTGATTGATGAAAATTCAATTGAAAAAGTAAAATATATTCCACAAAATTTCTTTGAAGAATTATGTAACAATATTGATGATGATAAAGCATTTAGAAAAGAAATAAACGATGTGGTTTTTAGACATATTGATGTTACTGAAAGACTTAATAAAAATTCATTTGATGAATTTATAAAAGAAAAAGAAACAACAATATATAATGAAATAAAATTGCTCAAAGAAAGAATTAACCCTTATAAATAAGGAAATTATTGAAAAGCAAAATAAGATTAGTAAAAATAATGTTAATAATTTAAAAAGTAAACTGAATGAAAAGGAAACAGAATTAGAGAATTTAAAAAGAAATATTCCAGAAAAAAAATATGATGAAAATCTTATTGGCAATTTAGATGAAAATCCTGATTTTAAAAGAGCAAATAAGATTGCGTCTGACATTGCTATTTTAAAAGAACAAGAGAAAACTAGTTCTGAAAAATTAACAACAATTAATTTAGACATCTTAAAACTAAATCAGTTAAAAGAAAGAATCAAAAATGAAGAAATATCGATTAATGGATTCATTGAAAATGAAACATCAATATTAAATGAGTTCAAAATTGATTCCAAAAAAGTTTTTATACAAAAAGCAAAATTTGATATAAAAGAAATTGATAATGCAATTTCATTACTGGTTAAAGAAAAATTAATTATTGAAATTAATCTTGGAAAGATAACTTATGATGAAGCAATTCATTCAAATTTAGCACTTAATATAAATGAACTTATAAGTTCTAAAATATTAAGACTTACTGATGAACAAAATTCCTTATTGAATGGTCTTGAAGGAAATATGAAAGCATATCAAGAATATCTTAAGCAAGAAAAAGATTGGAAGGAAAAACAAGAGATTTTATTAGGTGATGAAACAGGAAATAAACTTGATACAATAAATTATTTTAAAAAAGAAATTGAAAGATGTGAAAGGGATTATGTGGAACAAACAATAGCATTAAAGGAAGGAAGGCTTTTATTATCAATTGAAATTTATGACAAGAAAAAAGAAATTATAGACATTTATTTATCTTTAAAAAATAATGTAGAAAAAATCATAGTTAATAATAGCGATAAGATAAAAGAATATAATATCAATATTGACGCTACATTTGAAATCAATTCATTTATGGCTAATTTTTTAGACTATATAAACAAAAATATTTCTGGAAAATTTTATGGGACTAATGACTCAGAAAAAGTTGTAAGAGAAATGATTAACTCTATTGATATTAATAATAAAAATTCATTTAAAGAATTTTTAATTGATATTCAATCAAAGTTTGAAGATAATGGTGATAAGAATCAGCCTCCATTCAATCAATTAAGACAAAATAAAGAACCAATAGATTTCTATGATTTTATTTTCGGGTTAGATTTTCTAAAAGAAAAATATGAATTAAAATTGGATGGAAAAAGTATAGAACAACTTTCACCAGGTGAGAGAGGTGCAGCTCTAATAGTTTTTTATCTATATTAGACAATAATGATATTCCATTAATTATTGACCAACCCGAAGACAATTTAGATAATCATAGTGTTTACAAAATTTTTAGTTCCATTTATTAAAGATGCAAAGAAAAGAAGACAAATTATTATTGTAACTCATAATCCTAACTTAGCAGTAGTATCTGATGCTGAATTAGTTATTCACGTTAATATTGATAAAGAGAACAAAAATACTTTTACATTTTAATTCTGGAGCAATTGAAAATATAAAAATTTAATAATTCAATAGTGAATATTTTTAGAAGGAACAGAACCAGCATTTGTAAAAAGGAAAGATAAATATGGGTTTTAAAAAGTATAATGAACAACACCTAAAACAACCAAAAGTTCACGAAGTACTATTAGCTTTAAAACAAGATAAAATTCCCTTAGCAACCGCTTTAATTTTTGATGCATTAGATTGTACGTTACTAGAAGCAAAAAAAATAGCTGAGAATATGAAAAAGTGGGTGTTATAAAAGACACTTACCCTCAATCTTGTTATGCTGTAAGCATCCCACAAGTTGCTCCACAAATAAAATCATTTTCTTTTCATGTTTCAACGGATTAAAATCACGTTGCTACAATATGGGTCGTCTCTTCGAGACTTATACGTTTGATGCATTTGGGTTAGAGCCATCGGCTCGGTCAATTTTGTAAGGCAGGGTTTCAACCCTGTCTAAAATCCCACAACTCAAAAAACAAGAACCCTTATAAATAGGGCTTTAGACCTAAAACTTTAGGTCTCGAACCTAAACTTTTAGGTCCTTAGGGTAAAATTTTACGTCTCGGTACGTAAATTTACGTAGGTAAACGTAAAACTTTGGGTCACCAACCTAAAATTTTGGGTTTCTAACCTAAACGTTTGGGTCTTTGGGGTAAAATTTTAGGTTATTGGGGAAACAAAAAACTAAAAATTAATAGCTTGATTTTACTTCGAAATAAAAAAAAGCCTATTTTTATAGTAGTAATTTTATTCTAAGCTATAAAATGGAAACACCAAACGATCATTCAAACCTTGATAAATATACTCAAAACAAAGTAGAGAAAGGAATCCAAGAACTCCTAGATGAAAAAGAACTAAAAATAAAGTGGAGAAAAGAAATGGAACAAAATGAAGCCATTCAAAAATACTTTAAAAGTTATAAGGAAACCTCTATAAATTCTTTTATAGATGATTATTTGAATAAAAAATACCTTTGGTTTCGTTTTGGTGAT
>JAAURU010000352.1 GCA_012032075.1 Flavobacterium sp. | reverse complement strand
TGGTCTATGCCAATACAAAATTGGGGTATTGTTTTAAATCAATTTAATCTTATATTTGACAAAAGGCTCAAATTATAAAAATCCAAGCCTTAACTTTTTAACTTACACACTTTGTGGGATAGTGTCTTTTATAAAAACTTAGCTTTCAATTCAGGTGTTGGAATCATACAAAATTCTTTTTTGCCATACCATTTGTAACGGTTTTTGGCAATATAATCATAAACTGCATTTTTTATGCTGTTTGGAATAAAACTAAGGTAACTTAATGCAGAATAAAAACCAGATAAATCTTTTGCTATTAATAAAGCGGCTTCAGCTTTGTAATAATATGCTTTTCTTGGAATATATAAAATAATAGAATCGGTTTTTGGAGTATCAATTCCAATGTGTTTGATAATTTTTTGACCCAATTCCGATTGTATCGCTACAAATCGAAAAATATCTTTCTTGTCTCGTTTTATAATAAATTGAACCGATGATTCACACAAGTTGCAAACACCATCAAATAGTATTATTTTTTTATCCTTTGGTAAATTTTCGACTTCCATTATTCAATTTCAGATTTGTAAATTCTCATTTCTAACTTCTAACTTCTAACTTCTAATTTTATACTGGTTGTATATACTCTAACAAATCAATACTCACTTTAGAAGTAAAAATACCATAGTTAACCGTTGCTTTATTCTTTCAATCTTATCAATGGTTCCAATCGCTTTTCCGTCATTCATTCTTACTCGATCTCCTACTTTTAATGTGACTTTAGGTTTTTCAGCTTCTATTTTTTGCGCTTTTATTTTCTTTTCTTTTTTCTCAACTCTAATTTCTTCAACTTTTTCTTTTACTTCTTCTATTATCTTCTTTTCTACAATTTCCTTTACTTTCTTTTCTTTAGCCGAAATCTTCTTGCGTTTAGAATTTTCAATTTCTACTAATTTTAAGAAATCACCTATCAATGTTTTTTTGTCTTTGTTATTAAAGTATTTTTCAGCAATATCATCAATTTTTTGTCCCATGTATATCAAGCGTTGGTTAGCATCATACAACTCTTGATAACGTTCTAATTTATCTTGAATTTTAGCATTGATACTTTCCATTTTTTTGCTTTCTTCTCTAGCTTTAGATTCTTCTTCTTTTAAGGTTTGTGAAGTTTTTTCTAATTTGGAACGTTCTTTTTGAAGTGTTGCAATCGTTTTATCAAAACGCACTTTACTACCTTCAATTTTCTTTTTAGCACGATTAATCAACCCAAATGGAATTCCGTTTTTCTGAGCGACTTCAAATGTAAATGAACTTCCTGCTTGACCTAAATGTAATTTGTACAAAGGTTCTAGCGTTTTTTCGTCAAAGAGCATGTTCGCATTTATTGCAATGGTAATTCGTTTGCTAAAATCTTTAAATTGGTATAATGAGTTGTAATAATTCCAAAAGCTTCTCTAGCATAAAATTCTTCCAAAAAAAGTTTCAGCCAAAGCACCTCCAAGTTCAGGATCAGAACCAGTACCAAACTCGTCAATTAAAAATAACGTTTTTGAATTACATTTCTTTAAAAAGTAGTTCATGTTTTTTAATCGGTAACTATAAGTACTTAAATGGTTTTCAATGGATTGGTTGTCGCCAATATCGGTTAGAATTCGTTCAAACAAAAAGGTCTCACTACGTTCATGAACAGGAATCAAAATCCCCGATTGTAACATTAATTGTAATAAACCTATGGTTTTCAATGAAATGGTTTTCCACCAGCATTAGGTCCTGAAATGACAATGATTCGGCTTGCATTATCCAATTCAATAGTTTGAGGATGAACAATTTCATTTTTAGCTTTATTATTCAAATATAAAATGGGATGAAAAGCATCTCTAAAAAACAAGTGTTTTTCTTCAGTTATAGTTGGTAAAATTCCTTTTATAGCATTGGCATATTTGGCTTTAGCCGAAATCATATCAATGTCTCCTAAGAAATTTTGGTAGGCTTCTAATACACTTTTATAAGGTCGAATAATATTGGTTAACACCTTTAAAATACGAATGATTTCCTCCTTTTCATCTTGCTCTAATTCGCTCAATTCTCTAGAATAACGCAAAGTTGCTTCGGGTTCAATATAAACTATACTTCCTGTTTTGGAACTACCTAAAACAGAACCTTTTACTTTTTTTCGATACATGGCTAAAACCGCTAAAACTCTACGATTTTCCACTACCGATTCGCGAATATCATCTAAATATCCAGAGGCATTGTATTGCGAAAGTGCCGTTCCAAAACTTTGATTTATTTTACCTCTAACCACTTGCATACTTCTGCGAATATTTACCAATTCTGGAGAAGCACTGTCTTTTATTTCCCCATATTTATCAAATATAGTATCAATTGCTTTATTAATTTCTTTTGTACTTTCAATAGCAAGTGCTTTTTGATTTAAACTTGGATAATAGTCATGAAATTTCTTAAAAAATAGGAGTAAAGTATTTGCAGTTTCTGCTATATGGGCAATTTTCCTAAAACTGGTACTATCTAAAAAACTATCTTCAATACCTAAAAATTGTAAATCTTTGGTAATAGTTTCAAATCCATGATTTGGAATAGCATTATTATTTGAATAAGAAGAAACATATTCTGAAGTTTGATGTAACTCTAACAGTAATTGCTCTTTATTAGAAAAAGGTACAATTTGTTGTGCTTTTTGATGGCCAATTTCTGAACTACACTTATTAGCTATTGTTTCTAAAATGGTATGAAATTCTAAATCTTGTAAGGTTTTAGTCGTAACGGAAATCATTCTTTTGCTCTTGCTTTTAATTGCAAATTTACATGCTATTGTAGTATAAATTTCTATTTTTGGTAAAATTTTAAGTTATGTTCCCAAAAATTGAAACCTCTTGGCAAACACATTTGGAAAAAGAATTAGAAAAAGACTATTTTAAAGACTTAATACAAAATGTAGAAGATGAATATGCAACTTACGAATGTTATCCTCCAAAAGAATTCATTTTTAATGCTTTTAACCAATGTTCTTTTGAAAATACTAAGGTAGTTATATTAGGTCAAGATCCTTATCATGGAACAGGAGAAGCTAATGGTTTAGCATTTTCGGTAAATGATGCTATAAAAATTCCTCCTTCTTTACGAAATATATACAGAGAAATAAATGCTGATTTTGATACTATTTTGAGCCCACTACGGGAAATTTAGAACGTTGGGCAAAACAAGGTGTTTTGTTATTGAATGCAACATTAACCGTTAGAAAAGACACACCTAATAGTCACAAGCACTTAAAATGGCAAAAATTTACTGATAGTGTAATTGAATTAGTATCCAAAGAAAAAAAACAGTTAGTTTTCTTACTTTGGGGTGCTTTTGCTCAAAAGAAAGCTAAGTTCATTGATGAAACCAAGCATTTGATTTTAACTTCTGGTCATCCTTCACCTATGAGTGCTAATCAAGGAAAATGGTTTGGGAATAAACATTTTAGTAAAGCAAATGCATATTTAGAAAGTATTGGTAAACAAGGAATTTATTGGTAAAGTATGTTAAAATAATTTATATATGATATATTTGTTAAATTTTAATTAAATAATTGCTAAATTAAACTCTATTACATGAAATTAATAATAAAAAAAACAAAATGTTTTTCTGTATTTTTTTAACTTATATATTAGGATTAAATTCTGTATTTGCTCAGCAGATTCCTGATGAACCTTTTCAAACAGATTCTTTATATTCTGCACTTGGAGTCAGAGTTGTAAGAAAACAAACAGATATGTCAACTTTAGGTGCTACTGGTATGATAGTAACAGAGTTAATAAAGTTTAATGAAAATGGACTACCTATTGAATCCAAAATTGTTACATCAATTGGAAAATTAACAAGAGTGCATAAAAACGGGGAATATGTTTACGATTCAAATAAGTTAATACGATATAACAAATTGACTGATGCTAAAATTGCTGAATTCTCTACTTTCTCTTACAATGAGCAAGAAAATATTAGAATAGAGGAATTATTTGACGCTAACTCAAATTTAATAAGAAGAAGAAAATTTAACTGTAACAACTTTATAATTATAGAAGAAGAATTTAAAAAAGGAATTTTAAATGAAGTTAATATTAAAAAGTATAATAAAAATTTTTTACTCTTAAAAGTAAATAAT
>JAAURU010000351.1 GCA_012032075.1 Flavobacterium sp. | reverse complement strand
AGTAACAACTGAAGTATCACATGCATCTGCGATACCATCATTATCTGAATCTGGACCTACTAATACTACGTTATTGATTAATGCCTTGACCAGAACCTGCCAACACAGGAATACCAGTAGTTGAATTAACCGCTCCATTTAATTCACCAATACCATTACTGCCATCGACATCTGCTATTGTAAATGTACCTGAACCTTCGATAGCGTCAAAACAACCATCATTATCAGAGTCTAGATCTAAATGATTACTTATAGTATCTCCATCACTATCAACTCCATTATTAATAACATAATCATTAGTTGCTCCAAATATTGATGCTGCACATGGATCAAAAACTAATGAAAAGAAATTTGTATTTGGACTAGCAGTACTATTATTTGCTGAAGTAGAAAAATTAAATGAATTTATATTAGCGTAACTAAAATATGCAGCAATTTCTGGATTTAAAGCAACTCCAGGAAAAGTAACTAAAGGCCCTGTGAAAGTAACAAAATTTCCAACTGTTGAAATTGTTAAATCTGTTGGATTGTCTACTATATACAAACCAGGATTATCAAGCGTAATACTTTCATTAGCATTAGCTCCATCAATGTCATAAAAAACACCATTGAATTGAGAAATTGGTACAACCGTATTTGTATTAGCTAAAACAAATGTTAATTCATAAGACATTGAAGCTGATTGACCAGCTGGAACATTATATTGTGATTGCAAACCAAAAGGATCGCCAGTTCCATCATTGTCAACTGTAAAAGTAGTAATATTTGCATCTGCTGCAGTTATTGTATAAATTGCATCTAGTGGAAAAGAATTTATTGTAACCACATTATAAAAACGATACACATCTCCCACAAAACCTGGAACATCTGTAATTTGCTCTGAACCACCAATTTTTGAAACACCGTCATTAGGATCAATAACTACTGGCCCTGCATTAAAATTAGCTTTTGGAGATGAACAAGTTGCTGGTACTTCAAGATTAAAACCTAAAGCTTCTTGTAAATCTACAATTCCGTCATTATCATCGTCTAAATCTACTGAATCAACTATTCCATCAAAATCAGTATCAACAGCTGTTCCATTTACAATAATTGTTAAATTAGCCACATCAGTATTACCTAAATTATCAGCAGAGTCTATTAATGTATAAGGAATAATATCCGTTAATGTATTTCCTGTTAACAAATTTACAACTACTGGATTATTTTGATCTAATGTATAGGTATAAGTACCATCTCCATTCAAAACAATAAAACCATACATAGTAGGAACTGAAATACCAACATTTGCATTTACACCAAATACTTGATATACTCTAGGAACACCGCTATCTTGCCAGTTTAAATCTGTTAGACCAGCAATTTGTCCACCAGGGTTAGCATCTGTAACTTGTGGACCATAGTTATAGTCTAGTACAATTTGATTAACTGGTGTATTGAAATAGATACTCACATTACCGTGAGCATCATTAGGAGGTACAGAACCAGTCCCGTAAAATGTATCACTTCCAACAGTTACGACAGAACCATTAGCGTTTGCAATGTAACCTACATTTGAACTGTTTAAAAAACCTCTTACGCGCATTAGATCTTGCCAAGAAGTACCCTGAGAGTAATCAATATCTGATAATGTGAAAAATAAATTAGCAACTGGAATGTCAAAATTTATTGTTAAAGTATTATTTTGTGAAGGATTAATGGCAGGATCTGAATTGAATAATAAATATCCTGTATGACCACCATTAGTACCAAAATTTACCGTTTGATTAAATGCAGTTCCTACAGAACCTGGATCACTTGTTACAAATGACGCCGTAACACCATTTACTGTTCTTGATGTACCATTATTGCTGCTCCATTTGTATATTGAGCTTCCCATATTAATTGAGCTAATGGTCTATCTCCTGTATCTACACCAAAACCATCGTTATCAAAAATAACATTTCCGTTTGCTACATTTGAAGTAACTGGTGTTACACTATTAAGGTTATCTGTTGCAATTGGCAACTCATCAACTCCATTTATAGTTATTGTTAAATATCCAAAATCTGTATTTCCTGATAAATCAGTGACTTCATAAGAAATAACATCCGTAATTGAAGCTCCATTATCAAGCCCCCTTACAGCAATATTATTAGTATCTACTGAATAATTATAAGAACCATTTGCTAGAGCAGTTATAAAACCATAAGTTGTAGGATAAGAAACTCCAACAGCTGACGCAAAACCATATACTTTTACAATAGAAAGCATATCACCTGGAGTAGGGTCTGTGTCATTTGATACTAAATTTCCTGAAACTGGTGTTACAGCATTTGCAATGATAGTATTTACATCATCAACAGCTACAGGAGGTCTTGTAACTCTGATTTGAGTATATGCAGTTAAAGTATTATTTGGATCTGTAACACTAACAACCATATATCTTAAACCTTCTGTTACGGTTCCACCTGCATGAGCATAAGTAAAATTCCTAAGTAAGGCTTGTAAATTAGCTTGATTAATAGGTAAGCCCCCTTGATCAGTTATATCAAAAACACCATTTGCAGTATGCGTAATCCTAAAATTATTACCTCCATAAACCGTATTAATAACTGTTGCTGACGTTCCATTTATTGCAAAAAAATTAATAAAAGCACCAGCACTATCATAAATATATACCCTTTCATTTGCATTTGGAACTCCTGTTGGTGTTCCTGTATTATTTACTGAAAAAGTAATTCTTGCACTTGTAAGCGTACCTGTCGAAGTTATGACTGAAACATCCGGAGTTACTGTTGGGTATATAAAACCAACATTGGCAACTATTGCATGATTTACACCTGCTATTGCCCCATTTAAGTCTAAAGTTGTTACAGTTCTTTGATTATACGAAATGTTTTTAATTTCATTCTCATCATATCTATGAAATAAAGAAGAATTTTTAAAATCATTTGCATCATCAATAGCTAATTTATTTTTTCAAATTTGTTTAAAAACTCTTTACTTTGAGCATTACTCTTTGAAACAAAAAATAAAAACAGTAAACTAATAATACTTATCAATCTACATTTTTTAAAAAAGAAAATTACTTGAGTAGTTATTCTATTCATAACAAACCATTTATATATATAACAAAATTACAACAAATTATCTTATTAAAATAAAATTTTAAAAAAAAAAATTAACAAAAATTAACAAAAATTAACAAAAAAACATATTAACTTTTGTTTACTTACGAAGTATAAATATAAAAATGACTTTTTTTATACTATACTATTTTTCGATTAAACATGCATTACCTATCGACGAAATGCTAAAACAAATTGACAAAACGAATTCATTAGAGCTTTTAAAAAATATAATTTAAAAAAAATATTAGCTATCTATAATTATATACGTTTAAAAAAAAGAATTGGATTCTTTAAAAGGTTATATATTTGCAAAAAATTAAAGAATGAGTTTTAAAGACGAAATAAAGAAAAGAAGAACCTTTGGAATTATATCACACCCGGATGCTGGTAAAACCACTTTAACAGAAAAATTATTACTTTTTGGAGGTGCTATTCAAGAAGCTGGAGCCGTAAAAAGCAACAAAATAAAAAAGGGAGCTACTTCTGACTTTATGGAAATTGAACGTCAAAGAGGAATCTCTGTAGCAACATCTGTTTTAGCCTTTATATACAAAGACAAGAAAATCAATATTTTAGATACGCCTGGTCACAAGGATTTCGCAGAAGATACTTTTAGAACCCTAACTGCAGTAGATAGCGTTATTGTTGTAATTGATGTTGCCAAAGGTGTTGAGGAACAAACTGAAAAATTAGTCGAAGTTTGTAGAATGCGTAATATACCAATGATAGTATTCATTAATAAAATGGACAGAGAAGGTAAAGACGCATTTGATTTATTAGATGAAGTAGAACAAAAATTAAAATTAAAAGTAACACCTTTAAGTTTGCCAATAGGAATGGGTTATGATTTTAAAGGAATTTATAATATTTGGGAACAAAATATTAACTTATTTAGTGGTGATAGTCGAAAAGATATTGAAGACACAATTTCATTTTCAGATGTTTCTAATCCCGAATTAGATACTATATAGGTAAAAAACATGCTGATAAATTAAGAGAGGAACTAGAATTAGTAACCGAAATATATCCTGAATTTAA
>JAAURU010000350.1 GCA_012032075.1 Flavobacterium sp. | reverse complement strand
GGATTAATAAGAAAGAAATTGAAGTTATGACTAAATATAATTAAGATGATTAATTAATCACAGCGTTTATTTTCCCCATAATACATTATCAAAATCAGATAAAGCAAAATTTGAACCATCAGCTGCATTTCCCATTCTTATAACAACTAGTTTTTTACTAGGAACAACATATATTTTCTGGTCGTCTTTTCCTAAAGCCATATACATATCGTCTGGACCATTTGGAATTAATTCCCCTGGAAATTGGATTTGTGTTTGAGGTAAATGATAACTTGATTTTCCATTTAACCACCATAAATAACCATACGATTGATTGATGCTTTGTGAAGTAGTTGTGGCATCATTAAAATAATTTGAATTGAGTACTTGTGTACCGTTCCAATTGCCTTTATTTAAAGCTAACAATCCAAAACGAGCCATACTTCTTGTAGTACTCCAGTAAACACTCAAACTTCCAGTTGCTCCACTAGATAACCAACTTCCAGTCATTCCAATTGGTGTTTTTAATTTAGCATTAAAATAATTATCCCATGTTTGTCCTGAAACCGTAGCTACTACATCTTGTAATTTTACATAAACATTATGATAAGCCCATCGTGTTCCTGCATCTGCAACATATTGCAGATTACTTGGAGATACATCATCTCCCAAGGTATCATCTAAGCCAGAATTCATAGATAATAAATTTTTGCAAGTAATAAGATTTTCTTTGGATAAAGAAGTACTTGTCCAACCTGTTCCTAAATAGTCTGAAACTTTATTATTAATATTTATTAAATTTTCTTGAGCTGCAATTCCTGTTACAGTTGCTGTTAATGTTTTTCCTGCACTTGCCCAATACCAAGGAGTTGTACTACTATGACCATTAAAATAATTTTCCATAACAATTTTTCCGTTTTGGAGTATTATAAAACCTTTGGTGTTTTTAGTTTCTAAATAATTTAATAAATCTGAAATATTATTTTGGTTCCAACCTAAACTAGCAATGGTTTTGGTTTCCCAAGTTGTTGCATCATTAGGAGGAAAGTACATTGCTTCTTCAGGTACAGTTGTATCATCAGTATCGGAACAACTTAAAGTAATTAATGATAAAATTAGTAGAGTAGTTAATCGTTTCATAAAAGTAGTATTTGGTAAGTTAGACAATAAAAATACTAAATAGTTTAATTAATCGAATCGAAATATGTAATTTTATTTCAAAATTTAGGTATGAGAAAAACAATAGTATATTTTGCACTACTTTTTATAATTACTTCTTGTAATGAAAAAATAAAAGAATCAGATTTATCTAATTTAGATGGTTTTTGGGAAATTGAAAAGTGGAATTAGCTAATGATATTCTTAAAGAATATAAAATTAATGAAGAGGTAGAGCAAATCCAATACGTTAATAAAGAAGGTGTTCGAAGAAAAGTAGTATTACTATATAATGGAAATTTTTTATCGAATAATATTAAGCAAAAGTTTGTAATTCAAAAAAAAGAGGACTCTTATTTTATTATAAATAAAACCGATTTTTCAGAATGGGAAGAAGAAATAATTAGTCTATTTAAAGAAAAACTAGTTCTTAAGAATAAAGAGGGAATGGAATATTATTATAAAAGAAGAAACGATATAAAATTGGAAACCAATGGCAAAAAGGAATAGTGAAGAAGCTTCAATTAAAGTACGTTTTAAAAGTTTTGTTTCCCAACATAAATTAGAAGCTGGAATTGATAAAGTTGCAGTTAAAGAAGCTTGGATTAAACTAATGGGAAATGGAGCTGCAAGTTATACTGAAGAAGTTGAGCTAAAAATAAAACTTTATATGTAAAACTTACCTCTTCGGTATTGAGAGAGGAATTGTCTTATGGTAAAGAAAAAATCATTAAAATGATTAATGAAGAAATGGGTAAAGAAGTAGTTACTAAACTATTTTTAAGATAAAAGTCTATTTAAAAAGAACTGTTTGTCAATCTAAACTTATTTACTTCTTCAATTCATTTCATTCGTGATATATTCTAGACTAAAATAAAAGTTGCTATTAGATTCAAACTAGTTCAGAATGACACAATTTTTAGGATAGTGTCATTTTTTTTAAACAGACTTTTATCTTAAAATCTTAACTAATTCTTTTTGAGAAAATTTGCTACATACTTTATACCATCTTTAGTAACTAGATTCAAAATATACAAGCCTTCTTGTAATTCAGAAATTTTAATTTTTGGATTTATTTCATCAAAAGTTTGAATTAATTTTCCACTTATTGAATAAATTGAAATTGATTTTATGTCTAATTTTTCACTATTGGTAATCGTAATGTAATCACTACCTGGATTTGGGTAAATTTTAATTTCGGCCGTGTTAAATCCAGCAGAACTAAGTGGAGATGAACCTTCAATAACAGTTAAGGCTTGATTAGAATTCGGATTGTTAATAACATCAATAGTTCCTGATGACCATTTAATTACTATTTGACTAATTGCTGTTTCAGTTCCAATTCCAAAATGAGCATTCATGGTACTTTGATGACTAAAACCATGTCCGCTTCTTATTTCTCTTATTTGTTTTCCCCAAGCACCATAAAGTTCAACTCTTGCACCAATACCATTTCTGTTACTTTGAACACCTTGTAGATTTATTTTCACCCAGTTGTTTGCGTTTTGATTGTTATAATAAACATTGGCACCAAATTGAATATCTAAAAAGCCATCGTTATTCAAGTCTCCAATTCCTCCTTCGCTAAATGATAAATCATATCCAGTAAAAGTCATGTCACCATTATTTAGATAAATTTCTTTTCCATTTTGCCAAAAGAAATCTACGAAACCATCATTGTCAAAATCGACAGCTTGTAATTCCCAAGAACCTACTTGTGGAGCAATTCCAGTTGAAGCATAAATATCGGTAAAAGTACCATCACCATTGTTTCTGTAAAATTTATTTGTGTCTGAAATATTAGATAATAAAAAATCCATATCTCCATCATTATCAAAATCTTCAATAGCTGTAGACCAAGATTGAGAACCATCATTAACACCTGCACTTGAACCTTTTTCGGAATATGTCAAAGAAGGTGTAGCACTTATTCTATTGTTTTGGTATAATAAATTAATACGTTGTGCATCTCCAGCTGGTGCACCACCTCTACATTTTGCCATATACATATCCATGTCTCCATCATTATCATAATCTGTCCAAATGGAGGCATAATTACCACCAACCGCTAGTGTAGGGAAAAATGCAATTTCAAAAATTAAGTTTCCAGCTCCATCATTTCTATAAGCATGACTTTGTGCAACATCATGACAAGCAAATAAATCTAAATTCCCATCATTATCAATATCAATAAAATTGGCTCTTTGGGTAAAAATGTTTTGAGGATATGGAACTTCTGAATAATTTGTTCCAGTATTGTTTGCCTTTATTAAAGTTAACCTACTTCCACCACCAAGAACAATATCGTTAAAACCATTTCTATCAAAATCACCAGCTGTAATACTCCAACTAGGAAGTGTAGTTAATCCTGGTAAAGGATAAACTGTTGAGGTAAACCCACCAGTAGTTAATTGCGTTAAGATAGTCATTTGGTTATTTTGAATAGTTACAATATCATCTAAATAATCTCCATTCATGTCACTTACACAACAGATAGTTGAAGAAGAACTAATACTTTGTGTGTGAATGATATTGGTGGTGTTGGAGGAATTATTACAGGCTGTTCAGTAAGTGTAAAATCAAATCCAGAAGCACTCCATCTATTATCCCAAGCAATATAATAGTTTGAACCACTTACAACATTGAAGGTTACTATTGATAAATATCCAGTGCCAATAACTCCTGCATCATCATCTCCAGCTAAACATGTTAGATTTCCGCATGTTCCAGTATAAACATGAACTCTTGTATCTTTTCCAGAATTTACTGTTAAGTCAGAACTAACCGTTACTGTATAATCTTGAGTAGGAGTATAAGAATACCATTCTCCAGCTGGATTATTACCAACTGGAACTACAACACCAGTTGAACAAATAGGAGCAGGAACATCAGTCCCATTTATAGTTCCTACAGTTGTTGTTCCTGCTACAGTAACTACTGCAGTCGAACAAGTGTCTTGTGCTTTTATCTGTTGAAGACATAAGCAAAAGAAAAAAAAGTAAAGTAATATTTTTCATATTT
>JAAURU010000349.1 GCA_012032075.1 Flavobacterium sp. | reverse complement strand
TGGGAAAACCAACATTAAACAACTGATAAATAGATACATAGATTAAATATTTCTAGTTTTTTATTACAATATTTTTTGTAGTTTTATGTTATAATTAATCACAAACAGCAAACAACAATTTATGAAAACAAAAATGACCCGTAGAGATCTATTTACCTCTATTCTAGGAAAAATAGACACCCCTCAAGAACCTACAGACCCTTTATTTGAAAAGTATAGAAGAAAAATATATACAGGAAGAAAATTTTTAGCAAAAGTACCAAAACCTAATGATGTACCTAGCAAAAACCCAGAACTCGAAAGAGTAAACCCAGTTACATCTGGTTTAAATGTTTATTCAGGAGTTTGGACAGATAGACAAGCCATTCACCTATTAAAAAGAACCGGTTTTGGTTTTAGAAAAACCGATTTAGACACCATTATAGGTTTATCAATGACTCAAGCTGTTGATTTAATCTTGAATATTGATCAAACCGTTCCATCTCCACCTATAAATAATTATGAACCCGATGAACCCGATGAAAATAGCTTACCTTATGGTGCTGACTGGACTCAAGATGCTTTTGTAACTAATGGAGATGGAAACGATACTGACAGCAATAGAATTGAAAGCTTAAAATCTTGGCTGATAGGCTTAGGAATTAATCAAGATATTACTATAAGAGAAAAAATGACACTATTTTGGTATCATTTTATTCCTGTGGATTTTAATTTTGTTAAAAACAGTTCAAATGAGCATATAACAGGAAATAGTGCTCGTGCATGTTACCAATACATTAGAAACTTAAGAGCCTTTTCTAATGGTAATTTTAAAACTTTGATTAGAAATATTGCTACACAACCAGCCATGATGTATTACTTGAACAACCAAGCCAATACTAAAAATGCCCCAGATGAAAACTTTGCAAGAGAAATCATGGAGTTATTTACACTTGGAAAAGGTTCAAATAGTCAATATTCTCAACCAGATGTAATTCAAGCTGCAAAAGTACTAACTGGTTGGAGGGTTCAAAACTTAAACACTGCAAATCCTTCTACAGATTTTGTCGCTAATAAACACGATGAATCAAATAAACAATTTTCTCCTTTTTTTAATAGCACAACAATTCAAAATAATGGAGCTCTTGAATTAGAAGCATTTATTGATATGATTTTTGCTAAAGAAGAAGTTGTCTCTCAATATATTTGTAGAAGATTATACCGCTTTTTCGTCTATTATGATATTGATCAATATATTGAAGATAATGTGATTGTTCCTTTAGCTCAATTTTTTGTAGCAAGCAACTGGGAAATAGCTCCTGTTTTAGAGAGATTATTTAAAAGTCAGCATTTTTATGATATGGCTAATAAAGGTGTTTACATAAAATCTCCTTTCGATTTATTTATTGGTTTCTTACGAACTTTTAACATTTCTACTACTGTTTCAGATCCAAGCAATCACAATGCTCAATATTATCTATGGCAAATCTTTAATTATTTGCTTTTAGATATGGGTCAAAGCATGGGAAATATTCCTAATGTAGCTGGATGGCAAGCCTTTTATCAAAACCCGTCCTTTCATGAATATTGGATAAACTCAAACTCTATTCAAAGACGTTTTGCCTACATAGCTTACGCTTTTTATGGTATTAATTTTACCCGAAATGGATTAGATATTTTAATAAAAGCTGATACTTTACAATTTGTATCTCAATTTGATAATTCAATTTGTGAAGATCCTAATTCATTAGTAAGTGAATGCATCAAATATTTGTTGCCAATTGACTTAAGTGTTACTCAAAAAGATAACTTAAAAACACAAAACTTATTATCTGGTCAATCCAGTGATTATTATTGGACAGATGCTTGGATAACATATTCTCAAGATCCAACAAATGAAACTAATAAATTAGCTGTAAAAAATAGACTTGATAGTTTATTTTTAACGATAATTCAGTTAGCAGAATTTCAACTAATGTAAAACCGAAGAAAAATGAAAAGAAGAAAATTTATACAGTCAACAGCTTTAGTTGCTGCTCCTTTATTATTCAATAAAATACCGGTTTTAGCTTCTTCACAGCTAGAAAGTACAAATTTACAAACATTAGCAAATGCAGCAGTAAATTGTGGAAAAGTATTAGTTATTATTCAAATGAATGGTGGAAATGACGGATTAAACATGGTTTTTCCAAGAGATAAATGGTCGCAATTATCAAATGCTAGATCAAATATTTTATTAAATGAAAACGATGTTTTACCGCTTAATAACAATATTACTACTGGCTTTCATCCTGCAATGGTAGCAATGCAACAAATGTATAACTTAGGAGAAATAATGATAGTTCAAGGAGTTTCTTACCCAAATCCTAGTTATAGTCATTTTAGAGCAACCGATATTTGGTTTACTGGTTCAAGAAGTGATGAAACCTTAAATACAGGATGGATAGGAAGAGCTTTGGATAGTATTTATCCAGGTTTCCCCGAAGCTTATCCTAATTCAGAGATGAGAGATCCATTAGCAATTCAAATTGGTTCCACTTTACCATTCTCTTTACAAGGGCCAAAAATAAATATGGGCTACAGTGTGGCAGATCCAAATGATTTATTAAATGTAATTAATGAAACGACCGATCCAGCACCAAATACAGATTATGGTTTAGAACTCACTTTTCTTCGTTTAATGAAAGATCAAAGTAATGCTTACAAAGAAACTATACAAACTGCTTATAATGTACAACAAACTCAATCTACTGAATATCCAGATAATGAATTAGCTGAACAATTAAAAATTGTTGCTCGTTTAATAAATGGCGGTTTAAACACTCCTATTTACATTGTAAATCATCACAAAAATTTTGATTCACATGAAAACCAGGTTTTAGAAACCGATAGAAAATTAGGCAAACAAGCAGAAAATTTAAGTTATTTATCATCAGCTATAAGTGCTTTTCAAACCAATTTGAAAAAATAGGCAAACAGGATAAGGTTACTGGTATGACTTTTAGTGAATTTGGAAGACGTGTAAAAAGTAATGGAAGTTTTGGAACAGATCATGGTTCAAGTGCTCCAGTAGTCTTTTTTGGAAGTTCACTAAATACTGGTGTTGCTAATGTACAAGGAACATCGCAACCTGTTTCTGGAATGATAGGAACTTCTCCTAATATACCAAATAATGCAACTGTAGAGGATCAAGTTCCTATGCAATTTGATTTTCGTCAAATTTATTCCACTATTATGCAAGATTGGCTTTGTATGACAGCAGAACAAGCATCTAGTGTTTTAGGTGGAAATACCTATGAAAAATTACCAATTTTCAAAAATGGCTCATTCGTGCCTGAAATAAATGATGACTTCATTATTCTATATCCAAATCCTATTGTGAATAATCAAATCAATATCGCATTTAAAGACTTCATAAATACAACAGTTTCAGTTTCTATTCATTCAATAATTGGCAAACTTATATTTTCAGATAATTTATTTGTATTTGGTGACACTTTAAATATAAAAATGCCAACTATACTAGCGAAAGGAACTTATGTAATTGAAGTGATTTACAATAGGAATAAATTACAAAAAGAAATTTTTTAGTGTAAAAACATTTTGAGTCATTTTTTCTGAATAATCTTTTTAAAAGGGTTAGCAATTCATTTTGAGTGGTTAACCCTTTATCTTGAAGATACCATTTTTGTAAAGCAATTTTCACCGTTTCATCTACTACTCCATTTGCTTCTTTATAATCGGCTATTAATTTACGAGCTGGTTCTGGTCTTGGACCCCAATTTGCAATCACTTCATTAGTTTCTGCTTCTAAGATAATTTCTGACCCGTCTGCATCTTCGGGATCGCCCGTAAAAACGAAACAAACAGGTCTACCATTTTTTTCAATTTGTTTGGATAGAATATAACCTGGTTGTCCATTTTCTTCTCCACCTAATAGCTTAATATTACGTTCGGTGGCATCGGAGGAGAAAGGTTTAATAGCTGCTTTTTCTAGCGCGTCTATTCCCTCATATCGCAGTTGCACCTCACCATCTGACTTAAACTCAACTCGTCCTTCTAAGCGGTCAAATAAAGAGTCATCATCTGCCAAAAATCTGACTGAATCTCCATCTGGAACTCCATTTTTGGGGTTGAATACACCTTTGATTGTTAAAAACGGCATTGTTATACTATTATTCTA
>JAAURU010000348.1 GCA_012032075.1 Flavobacterium sp. | reverse complement strand
ACTGCATCTTTTGCTTTCACAGAAAATGTATAAGCTGTTGAAGCTGTTAAACCTGTAACTGAGTAAGTTCTCACAGTTGCAGTTGTTGAACCTAATAAAGTTGTTCCTCCATAAACATCATAAGCAGTTACTGCTACATTGTCTGTAGAGGCATTCCATGCTAAATTAGTTGAAGAAGCGGTCGTTCCAGAAGCCACTAAACTTGTTGGAGCACTTGGAGCTGTAGTATCCCCAGTAGGAGTTCCAACATAAGCAGCACCAACACCAACTGCATACCAAGCATTTGTTGTAGCAATTACTTCTGCAGAACCAGCACCATATAGATCTGTAGCTGCTTGAATACTTCCTGTTCTAGCATTTGCAAATGTAGAATTAGCTGATAAATATTGAGATTCTAAACGAAAAGCAATTTTTTCTGCTTTATCAATAGTAATTCCAGTTACATTAAATGCATTTCCAATATCATTTGTTCCTGATTTACCTACAGATAAGATATAAAACCAGTGATTTAAAACTCCAGAATTTGTATGAACACCACAATAATCATTTGTACTAGAAGGAGTACAAGATTGTGTTTTCCAATATGTACCCCCATAAGTATCTGGTTGACCTTCAGCATTTGGATCGCTCATAGAGCGTAATGCAACATGTCCTGAACGTCTTTCAATATCTTCACCTACTAACCATATTTGTTTGGTAGATGCATAGTGATATTCTATACAAGCAGCCCAAATATCTGAAAATCCTTCATTCATTGCACCTGATCTTTTTGGTACGCTAAATTTGCTGTATTAGTACAAACAGCGTGTCCTATTTCATGACCACATACATCTAAAGAAGTAAGAATATCAAAACCTCCAGTACCAGTTCCATCACCATAAGTCATAACACTTCCATTCCAGAAAGCATTATTGTTACTTGGTTGTCCTGCAGCCACTAAATTATAATGAACATAACTTTTAATTGTAGCTCCAGCATTATTGTAACTATTTCTTCCATGTATTGATGACCAATAATCATATGTTTTTTCAGCGCCCCAATGTGCATCTAATGCTCCATTATCTTTATTAGTGTTGTTAAATTCAGTAGCTGTCCAGTTATTATCCGCATCTGTAAAATTAACAGCATTAGTATATGTAGCTAGTTTTTTAGAATTTAATGTTAGTACACCATTCCCTCTAGTTCCATCTGATAATATATAATTAGAACCACTTAAAGCCGTCTCTATAGATTGAGTGCCACTATAACGAGTAGCAGCATTACCTGCAACAACCATCATGTTATCTTTTTTAAACAACTCTAATGATTTTGATTTGTCTATCGTTTTAGTGAATGCTTTTTTTGTATTAGCCTTTCCATGAGCATGTTCTCCTAGATGTTTTATAGTAGCATTATAAAACAATACAGCTCCTGTTTTTGCATCTATATATAAATCTCCTCTGCTTAGCGGATTTGTTGCATACATGTCAAATTTATAAGCTAAAGTAACCTCATCTTTAGTTCTTTTTTCTCCTATTTGTTCCAATAGAAGGTAAAGCACTAATTCACCTGTTAGGTTTTTTATAATTTAATACTGTTGCATCATTTTGGTTTTCCCAAAGATAAGCAGTTGCACCAATATGGTTTTTCGCAATAGTAAAAGCATCAGAAGCAGCTAATTTTGGTACAACTGAAACATTTTGTATATCATAATATTCTCCACTCATAGATTGTACTTTTTCATTCTTAGAATGTAAAGTGTAAGTAGCAAATTCAACTTTAACACCTTGGTGATATAATTGAAATTTCTCATGTTTAAAACCTAATTGATCTTGTTCAACTTTTGCTGAAATAAAATTTTCGTTTGATTTAAGTTTTAATTGATCTGTAAAAATTTGTTTTGAATTAGCACTTTTGTAGTTAGCACTTTCATTAAATTGAATTAATCCAGGAGTTCCATTTTTGTTTAATGATTTTTCGCTTATTTTTTTGTCTGCTACTTGAGCTGACACAGAAAAAGCAAACATAGTAAAAGCCACTGTTTTAGCTATGTTAACGTAATTTTTTTTTCATAAAAATAATAGTTGTTAAGGTTTGTTGTTGTTTTTATATTTTTAGATATCTATTAAAAAACAATACGAATGTATTAATTATTTTGACACAACAATGAATTATTCTTAGCAATTTTAGTTATATTTTGAAAATAGTTTATTTTATTAAAAATTTATAAAATTTTATCGTTTTCAATTTTTAATGTAAATTAAATATTAAACAAACGTTAATAATTAAATTTTTGTTATTATTTTAACTAAAAGTTAATATTGACTAAAAATAATAATACTAAAAATTTAATGATATTTTAAAAAAACGTCTTGAAATGAATCAAGACGTTTTAAAAAATAATGTTACTTTTCTCTATTCTACAAAAAGCACTAATCCTTTTAAATAATGCCCTTCTGGATGGTAGATGTTTGTAGGATGATCTGGTCCTTGTTCTAGTTTGTGTAAAACCCTAATATTTCTGCCACTTTCAATCGCAGCAGCAGCAATTGTGTTATAAAACAACAAATCATCAATTACCTGTGAACAAGAAAAGGTAAATAATATACCATTAGGAGCTAAAGCTTTTATTGCTGCACTATTTAATCTTTTATAGGCTTGAGTTGCTGTGTGTTTACTTTTTATGTTTTTTGCAAATGCTGGAGGATCTAAAACAATAACATCATATTCTTGGTGATTTTCTTTTAAGAACACAAAAACATCAGATGCAACTGCTTTATGATTAGCAGCATTTGGAAAGTTTAACTGCATATTTCAGTGGCTAAATCAACTGCTTTTTGAGAGATATCTACTGAAGTTACTAAAGATGCACCTCCTTCTTGTGCATAAATCGAAAAACCACCTGTATAACAAAAAGTATTTAATACTTTTTTATCTTTTGAAAATTCACCTAAGTAAATTTCTGTTGTCTCTTTGGTCTAAGAAGAAACCCGTTTTTTGACCTTCTACCCAATTGACATGAAATTGAATATTATTTTCTTTGGCAATAGTTTTTTGGTTGTCACTAAAGAGAAAAAAGTCAGTTCCGGTATTTGGTAAAGTGCTACTGCTTTTGCAATATATCGTTTCACAATGAGAAGGAAAATTATCTTTAATCGCAGTTGCAATTACGTCTATTTGCTGATAAATTCCTGATGAATGAGCTTGAATAACCCAATTGTTATTATAAAAGTCAATTATAAGTCCAGGAATTCCATCTCCTTCACCATGAATTACTCGGAAAGCATTGGTTTTATTAAGGTCTAGTAAATGATTTCTTAAATTCCATGCAGCAAGTAGTTTTTTGCTCCAAAAGCTATCATCAAAAACCTCAGCTCCAAAAGTAACTATTCGCACAACGATACTTCCTCTATCACTAAAAAAACCCGTTGCTAAATGATTGTTTTTAAAATCTACCACATCTACTATCTCACCATCTTTTAATTCTTGGTTTACACCAAAAACAGCTCCACTATAAATCCATGGGTGTTTTCTTAGTATTGATTTTTCTCTGCCTTTATTTAATATTATTTTTGGGAAGTTCATTTTTATTTTTTGCAAAATTACTCTAAGTTTATGGAATAAAAAAACGCTTTACTACTAGCAAAGCGTTTGATTTAAGGTTGTAATTTACATTATTCTTTTTCTTCCGTTTCAATTGCTTCCTTGTATTCTGGATAAAGGAATTTGTTATATGGAAAACGTGTAATGTGAATTTCTCTAACTGCTTCATATAACTTTTCTCTAAACTCTTCAAAATTCAATTTATCAGTAGCAGATATAAATAAAGCTTTATTTTCACCTATTTTATTCATCCAAGTACTTTTCCATTCGTCTAAGGTAAAATGTTTAGGTTCTTTTTCAATTTCTAAATTTTCTTCATCAAAATAAACAGGTTTGTAGGCATCAATTTTATTGAAAATCATTATAGTTGCTTTATCATTACTTTTAATGTCTTTTAAAATCTCATTTACAGATGCAATGTGGTCTTCAAAATCAGGATGAGAAATATCAACTACATGTAATAATAAATCAGCTTCTCTAACTTCATCTAATGTACTTTTAAAGGACTCTATTAACTGTGTTGGTAATTTTCTAATAAAACCAACAGTGTCACTCAAAAGAAAAGGTAAATTCTTAATAACGGTTTT
>JAAURU010000347.1 GCA_012032075.1 Flavobacterium sp. | reverse complement strand
CCTATATTTAAAACTCCCAAGTTTGATTTTTTGGAGTTTTTTTTTAGCCCTAATGGAAGTGGCATCCTTTTTGTTTTTATTACAAAAACAAAAAGATATAACATACAGCAGGATTAAGCTCCTAAAAAATTTTATCTTTGTCAAAATGATTTATTTATGAAGAAAATTACTTTTATTTTTTTATCGCTTTTAATTATTAGTTGTGGTGTAAAACAAACGCAATCAATGCTTAGTAATGGAAACTATGATGGTGCAATTGATAATGCAATAAATTCGCTACGCACAAATAAAACTTCTAAAGGAAAACAAGATTATGTTTATTTATTAGAAGAAGCATTTGCAAAAGCAAAAGCTAGGGATGAATCTAGTTTAAATTTATTAATTAAAGAAAATAATCCAGCCAACTTTGAAAGCATTTATAAATTGTATAACCAATTAAGAAATCGTCAAGAAATAATTAGACCTTTGCTACCATTACCTTTAATAAAAGAAGGAAGAGACGCTATTTTTCCAATGGATGATTATTCTGACGAAATTATAAGTAGTAAAACAAAACTATCCGAGTATTTATATTCAAATGCGAAGAAGTTAATGACATCAAAAATAAAATGGATTTTAGACAAGCATTTGATGATTTGAATTATTTAGATCAACTAAATCCAAATTTTAAAGATGTAAGAGCTTTAATGGATACTGCTCAATTAAAAGGAACCGATTTTGTTCATGTATATACTAAAAATGAAACTAACATGGTTATTCCTGCTCGTTTGCAAGACGACTTATTAGATTTTAGCACGTATGGAATTAATGACAAATGGACGGTTTATCATAATAATCGTCAGAAAAGTATTAACTATGATTATGGTATGATTGTTAACTTTAGAAATATTAATATTTCTCCAGAACAAGTTAAAGAAAAACAATTCATAAAAGAAAAACAGATAAAAGATGGTACCAAAACACTTTTAGATAGTAATGGAAATGTGGTTAAGGACAGTATAGGTAATCCTATTAAAGTAGATAATTTTAAAACAATTTCAGTTAGTATTTATGAGTTTACCCAATTCAAAGCTTGCCAAGTAACCGCAAAAGTGGATTATATTGATTTTAGAAATAATCAATTAATTGATACATTTCCTCTTTCAAGCGAATTTGTGTTTGATTATATTTATGCTAATTATAATGGTGACAAACGTGCTTGTGAAGATTCATATTATCAATATTTTGATAGAAGAGCTGTTCCTTTTCCTAGCAATGAACAAATGATTTTCGATTCTGGTGAAGATTTAAAAGCTAAATTAAAAGGTATTATTACTAATAATAAGTTTAGGAGGTGATTTCTTTAATTTATAGCTAAAAGAAAGAGCGACAATTTTTAATAAAATTGTCGCTCTTTTTAAACCTAATAATTATTACGCATTTAATAAATTAAGTTAAAAAATCAATAGCTTAAAAAGAATTTAAGTTATTCATCTTCCATAACATAACATAAACATGGTTTTAATTGAGGGTTTTTGTTTGTAAAATAAATGAGCCAGTTTCTTAAATGTTCCACTTCATAAGGCAAAAGTTTTTTAACGGCTTTTTTTAATTCCTTCATAAAAAGTTCTACATCAAAACTAACTTTTTCTAATACACTTTTTGTGTAATCATAAATCATTCTAGGCATAATTTAGTAGGTTTAAATTAATATTTAGATTGAAACTCAGTATAAATGTAAGGAATAATTTTCACATAACAACATAAAAAAGTTAAAAAAAATCCGATTAAACGATATTTTTATCGATAAAATGTAATTTGTAAGAAGATTCTTTTTGAAAAAAAAATTTACAATTCCATTCTATTCAAAACGTCTAAAACATAATCATGCATTACACTTCGATAATCCATGTGAGTCACCATTCTTAATTTCCCTTGTCCCATAGATGTTATTAAAATACTTTTTTGTTTTAATTTATCCATGAATACTTTTTCGTCTATTGATGGTTGCAATGCAAAAATAACAATATTTGTTTCTACTGGTGCAACTTCTCTTATCCATATTTTTGAAGCTAATACTTGTCCTAATTCACTTGCTCGTTGATGATCTTGAGCCAAACGAGAAATATTATGTTCTAAAGCATACAATCCAGCTGCGGCTAAATAACCTGCTTGTCGCATATTCCCTCCAAATTGCTTACGAATGCGCAATGCTTTTTTAATATCATTATGATTTCCTACTAAAACCGAACCAACTGGTGCTCCTAATCCTTTTGACAAACAAACTGAAATAGTATCAAATAAATTTCCGAAATCTTTTGGTTGCTGATTTTTAGCTACCAATGCATTCCATAAACGAGCTCCATCTAAGTGATATTTTAAATTATATTCTATACAAACTTGCTTTATTTTTTGTAGTTCTTCTAATTCGTAACAAGCTCCTCCTCCTTTATTAGTTGTATTTTCTATACTAACCAAACGAGTGGTTGGTGCATGATAAAATTCTGGGTCGTTAATTACTTTTTTTACTTGTTCTGCTGTAATTTTTCCTCTATCACCATCAACTAAATGACAAGATACACCACTGTTAGCAGCTACTCCACCACCTTCATATAAAAAAATATGAGCCCATTTATCACAAATAACCTCTTCTGCTGGTTTGGTGTGTAATTTTATTGCTGTTTGGTTTGCCATTGTGCCACTTGGAAAGAACAAAGCCGCTTCTTTACCAAACATTTCAGCTGTGTAACGCTCTAATTCATTGACAGTTGGATCTTGTTTAAATACATCATCACCCACTTCTGCTTTAAACATTGCGTCTAACATGGCAGTTGTTGGTTTGGTTACGGTATCACTAATTAAATTAATTTCCATAAAATCAAAAGGAATATACTATTTTTGTGACGTAAAACTACAATATTTATGCTTAATACAGAACAAGTAAAAGATATTATTGATCGCCTTGGTGCGTTAAGGAGGTATCTTTGACATCGATAGAAAACTTATCGAAATAACAAACGAAGAAGAAAAAACATTTGCTCCTAGTTTTTGGGAAAATGCCAAAGAAGCCCAAGTAATCGTAAGAGATATCCGTTCTAAAAAGAAATGGGTAGAAGACTTTACAAAAGCTGAAGAAATGGCAGAAGAGCTTCAAATTATGGTAGAATTCCTTAAAGATGGAGACATATCTGAAGAAGAAGCAGATGATTTGTATGCCAAAACCATTACTCATATTGAAGATATTGAGTTTAGAAACATGCTTTCTGATGAAGGTGATAGCATGAGTGCTGTGTTACAAATTACAGCTGGTGCTGGTGGAACAGAAAGTTGTGACTGGGCTTCCATGTTAATGCGAATGTATTTAATGTGGGGTGAAAAGCAAGGCTACAAAATAAAAGAATTGAATTTTCAAGAAGGTGATGTGGCTGGAATTAAAACCATAACACTCGAATTTGAAGGGGATTTTGCCTTTGGTTACCTTAAAGGTGAAAATGGTGTACATCGTTTGGTGCGTATTTCTCCTTTTGATAGCAATGCCAAACGTCATACTTCTTTTGCTTCGGTTTATGTGTATCCTTTAGTGGATGATACGATTGAAATCGAAATTAATCCTGCCGATATTGAAATTACTACAGCTCGTTCTAGTGGTGCAGGCGGACAGAATGTAAATAAGGTGGAAACCAAAGTACAATTGGTTCACAAACCCACTGGGATTCAAATTCAATGTTCGGAAACGCGTTCACAACATGACAACCGTCAACGTGCCATGCAAATGTTGAAATCGCAATTGTATGAAATTGAATTGAAAAAACAATTAGCACAACGTGCCGATATTGAAGCTAGTAAAATGAAAATTGAATGGGGTTCGCAAATACGAAACTATGTAATGCAACCCTACAAACTAGTAAAAGATGTACGTACAGGGCTGAAACTAGTGATGTGGATGCCGTGATGAATGGAGATATTGACAAATTCTTAAAAGCTTATTTGATGATGATGGGTCAGAAAGAGGAAGAGTAAATATTTTAAAATTCCAAAAATTTAAAATCCAGATTCCGATTTAAATTAGAATTTGGATTTTTTTATATAACCTATCTTAACAAAATCTCTATGAACTAAAAGTTCATAGGTTTTAAGAAGCAGACTAAAAGTCAGCAAAATTCTAGAATCTATTTTTTTACATGTAATTTCAC
>JAAURU010000346.1 GCA_012032075.1 Flavobacterium sp. | reverse complement strand
ACTGTTTACAGGTAGGTTAATAAATTAAAGATGAAATTATCAATTGTATCTCCCGTTTATAGGGCTGAATTAGTTTTAGATGAGTTAGTAGAAAGAATATCTAATTGTATTCCATTTGCTTTTAATTCATATGAGATTATTTTAGTTGATGACTTTAGTCCTGATGATTCGTGGCAAAAATTGTAGAAGTTTCTAAGAAGAATGAAAATGTTAAAGGATATAAATTAAGTAGGAATTTTGGTCAACATTACGCTATAACAGCAGGATTAAATCAAGTTACAGGAGATTATATTGTTGTTTTAGACTGTGATTTACAAGATCAGCCAGAGGAAATAGAAAAGTTATTTAATGAAGTACAAAAAGGATTTGATATTGTATTAGCCAGAAGACATGAACGTAAAGATTCTTTTTATAAAAAAACAGTATCAAAACTATTTTATAAAACACTTTCTTACCTTACAGGAACAAAACAAGATGCTTCTGTAGCAAATTTCGGAATTTATTCTAAACAAGTAATTAGTGAAATTGTAAAATTAGAAGAAAAAATTAAGTATTTTCCAACTATGGTAAAATGGGTTGGTTTTTCAGCTACATATGTAAATGTAGAACATGCATCAAGGTCAGAAGGAAAATCGAATTATAATATAAAAAAACTACTCAATTTAGCTTTAGATATTATTTTAGCATATTCAGATAAACCTTTACGGTTGATTATTAAATTTGGACTATCAATAGCATGTGTTTCTTTTCTAATGGTTAATTTATGTTTTATTTGAAAAATTCACTGGAAAAGTTTCAGTAAGTGGTTATGCTAGTTTGATAATTAGCATTTGGTTTTTAAGTGGTTGTATTTTAACTACATTAGGAGTTGTGGGATTGTATATTGGAAAATTTTTGAAGGTGTAAAAATAGACCTAGCTATATAATTGAAAAACTACTAAAGAATGAGAAGGTTAGAATGGGATTCAGATTTCTTTGGTTATAATATTGCAGAAATAAGCGATAAAGATGAAATATTTGATAAATCTATTGAAAAGTATGATTTAATTTATGTTAAAGGTATAGAAGATTTAGATATAAAAAATTTTCAATGTTCTTTTCAAGAAAATAAAATTATGTATGAAAAGCAGTTGTTTTTTAAAGAGATTGATGATACTTCAATAAAAAACCTTTTCGATACAAATTACAACATTCAAGATTTATACAATTTAGCATTTGAGAGTGGACAACATAGTAGATTTCTTAAGGACAAAAAATTTGGAGAAGCTAATTTTAAAAAATTGTACAAAAAGTGGATTGATAACTCTATAAACAAACAATTCTCTGACGAAATTTATGTTTATGTAGTTAATGAAAAAACAGTTGGTTTTGTTACTTATAAAAAAAATATTGAGTTTGCACAAATTGGATTAATAGCAATTGATTCAAATTATAGAGGAAGAGGTATTGGTAAATTATTATTAAGTAAAGTGGAAAATAGTTTGTCTACAGAGGGAGTAAAAAAGTTAAGAATTCCAACACAATTAGAAAATAAAAATGCTTGTTTTTTTTATGAAAAACTAGGCTATATAATCGTTGAAAACATACCTATAAAACATTATTGGAAAATTAATGATACCATTTAACAAACCCTATTTTACAGGGAAAGAAACACAATATATTGAAGAAGCTGTTAAGTTGGGGAAAATTTCTGGAAATGGGTTTTTTACCCAAAAATGCCAACAATTTTTTGAATCGAGATATGGCTTTAAGAAAACCTTACTTACTACATCTTGCACTGATGCTTTAGAAATGGCGGCAATTTATTGATATAAAGAAGGTGATGAAGTAATTATGCCATTCTTATACATTTGTTTCTCACAGCTAATGCATTTGTTCTTAGAGGAGCTAAAATAATTTTTGCAGATAGTATGCCTGACCATCCTAATATGGATGCAACAAAAATAGAGGCTTTAATCACCTCTAAAACAAAAGCTATTATTCCAGTTCATTATGCAGGTGTTGCTTGTGAAATGGATTTTAATTATGGATATTGCAATAAAACACAATTTATTTGTAATTGAAGATGCTGCACAAGCAATAGATAGTTATTTTATTGCAAAAAATGGAGAGAAGAAAGCATTAGGTTCTATTGGTCATTTAGCTGCCTTTTCGTTTCATGAAACCAAGAATATTATTTCAGGTGAAGGAGGAATGTTAGTAATTAATGATGATAGATTTATAAATAGAGCCGAAATTATTTGGGAAAAAGGGACCAATCGTTCTTCATTCTTCAGAGGGGAAGTTGATAAATATGGTTGGGTTGATATAGGAAGTTCTTTTTTACCATCAGAAATAATTGCAGCTTTTTTATGGGCACAGTTAGAAAATTTAGATAATATTCAAGAGAAGAGAAAATCACATTGGAATAATTATTATTTAGGATTATCACATTGGGCAAAAAAAAACGAATCAAATTACCACAAACAGCAAATTATGGAACAAATAATGCACATATGTTTTATTTAGTGTGTAAAGATTTAAAACAAAGAACAGCAATAATTAATCATTTAAAACAAAATAACATTATGGCCGTTTTTCATTACATGAGTTTACACAAAAGTTCTTTTTATGAGGAAAAGCATGATGGTAGAGAATTACCTCAAACGGATGAGTTTACTGAAAGATTAGTTCGCTTACCTTTATTTTTTGAGTTAGATATAGATAAAGCGATAAATACACTGTTAAAATATGAATAAAATATGAATAAAATATGAATAAAATATGAATAAAATATGAATAAAATATGAATAAAATATGAATAAAATATGAATAAAATATGAATAAAATAGGTATTAAAATTAAAGAGAATAAATGGCTAATATTAGTATTATTTACAGGTACATTTTTAAGATTTTATAAACTAGATTTTCAAAGTTTATGGTTAGATGAGCTCTACACAATGAATGTGGCAAACCCTAATAATAGTTATAAAACAATTATTGATGAAGTTTTTGTTAGAGAAAGTTTTCCTTTATTTTTATTTTTTTGTAGAAAATTTATTTTTTAAATTTTTTGGTTACTATAGTTTAGTTGCTAGACTTCCTAGTGCCATACTAGGATCATTATCTATCTTTTTTTTATATAAATTAATTAAAATTTTATTTAATCAAAATGCAGCTATAATAGGTTCGATATTCTTAGCTATAAATCAATTTCATATTTATTATTCTCAAGAAGCAAGAGCATATTCATTCTATATTTTTGGAGTTATTTTAAGTTTTTATTTTTTAATTAAACTATTATTAAATCCTAATAAAAAAATTTAATTGGATATATAATTGCTGGAGCATTCTTGATGAATAGTAATTTTTTTAGTATTATTAATTTATTCTCTCAAGGGATTATTTTCGTTTTATATGTTTTATTTACTAAAGAAAATAAAAACTTACTTATTAAGTACATTTTTATTTCATATGGTTTAATTGCTGTTTTTTTTATTCCAAATATAACAAAGGTTGCCGCATTATTAAAGTTTGATTCAGGGTGGATTCCACCGCCAACAAAGGATGGAATAACTAAAATTTTTTATGAGTTTTTTAAAGATTCAGAATTTATTGTTTTTTTCATTTCCCTTATTTTTTTCTACTATATAGTAAAGCTTTTTAAATTACCTAATGTAAAATCGTTTAATGAGTTAAAAGATAATAAAACACTTTTTAGTTTCTTAATTGTATTGGTATGGATCTTTACAATAGTTTTTGTAAATATCTATAAGTCTTACACAAGTAATTCAGTTTATATATCTAGATATTTTAGCAGTTTGTTACCAGCAATTATTATTATAATAGCCATTGGTTTTTCTCAAATAAAAAATAAAATCATAAGAATTAGTTTATCGAGTGTTTTTGTAATTTTTTCTTTATTAGATTTATTAGTAATAAATAAGTATTATGTATTAGTAGATAAAACACAATTTAGAGAAATATCAAACTATATAATTAATAATAATAAAGAAAACTATCCAATCTATTCAAGTGTTTCATGGTTCTATCCTTTTATTTTAAAGACAATCAAAATAATAAAATTTATGATAAAAAATTAGAAAATTTAGTAAATGAAATAATGCAAGACTCTACTAAAAATCAGATTTTGGTTAGTACTGACGTCTCATAATAATCCATATAATTTGAATGAAAATCAAAAAAGATTTTTTAAATAAAAAATT
>JAAURU010000345.1 GCA_012032075.1 Flavobacterium sp. | reverse complement strand
AGTTTATAAATAAATTTGTAATAATATTTGTCTATATTTATAACCGAAATTTATTTTTTTTATAGAAAAACATTGATTGTATTACAATCATTATAATAAAACTATGTAATACCCATTGTTTCTTTTAGTTATTATTAAAAGCACTTTGGGTTTTTTTATATAAACTAAAGCTATTTATATGCAATTAAAACGTGTCGTTGTAACAGGTCTAGGAGCATTAACCCCTATAGGGAACAACATTCAAGAATACTGGGATGCCTTAATTAATGGTAAAAGTGGTGCCGCTCCTATTACTTATTATGATACTGAAAACATAAAACAAAATTTGCTTGTGAAGTAAAAAACTTCAACATAGAAGATTTTATCGATAGAAAAGAATCTAGACGATTAGATAAATTTGCGCAATATGCCATTATTGCAAGTGACGAAGCTATCAAAGATGCGGGGATAAGTCAAGATAATATTAACAAACAAAGAGTTGGTGTTATTTGGGGTGCTGGAATAGGTGGTTTAGAAACTTTTCAAGATGAAGTATTAAACTATGCAACTGGTGATGGAACTCCACGTTTTAATCCTTTCTTTATCCCAAAAATGATTGCCGATATTGCTCCAGCACATATTTCGATGCGTAATGGATTTATGGGGCCAAATTATACTACAGTTTCTGCTTGTGCATCTTCTGCAAACGCATTAATTGATGCATTCAATTACATACGATTAGGTATGTGCGACATTATTATTTCTGGAGGTTCTGAAGCAGCTGTTACCATTGCAGGAATGGGTGGTTTTAATTCTATGCATGCATTATCTACAAGAAATGATAGTCCTGCAACCGCTTCAAGACCTTTTGATGCAACTCGAGATGGATTTGTATTAGGTGAAGGAGCTGGTGCTTTAGTACTTGAAGAATATGAACATGCCAAAGCAGTGGTGCAAAAATATATTGTGAAATAGGTGGTGGTGGAATGTCATCAGATGCTTATCATTTAACTGCTCCTCATCCTGAAGGTCTGGGTGTTATTGCTGTTATGGAAAACTGTTTGCGTGATGCTAATATGAAACCAGAACAAATTGATCATATCAATACACATGGAACTTCTACACCATTAGGAGATGTTGCAGAACTAAAAGCTATTAGTGCTGTTTTTGGTAACCATGCTAAAAATATTAATATTAATTCTACAAAATCTATGACAGGTCATCTCCTTGGAGCTGCTGGTGGTATCGAAGCTATTGCCTCTATTTTAGCCATGAAATATGGCATAGTTCCTCCTACAATTAATCATAGTGTTGTAGATGAAAATATTGACCCAACATTAAATTTAACTTTAAATAAAGCTCAAAAAAGAAATATTAAAGTTGCTATGAGTAATACTTTTGGTTTTGGTGGGCACAATGCTTGTGTATTGTTTAAAAAACTTGAAGAATAATTACATGCGTAAGTTTTTGCAAAAATAATGAAAAATTCCCGTTCTCCAGAAGACGGGATTTTTTTTGAAAAATTACCAAAATTCTTGGGTTTAAACCAATAACCATAAAATATTACAGAAAAGCATTTACCCATCGTTCTACTAATAAATTAGATGTAAAAGGTAATCCTTTTAATTATGAACGTTTAGAATTTTTAGGAGATGCGATGCTGGGTAGTGTTATTGCTGCTCATCTTTATAATGAAGTTCCCACAGGAGATGAAGGTTATTTAACAAAAATGCGTTCTAAAATTGTTAGTAGGGAACACTTAAATGAATTGGGAAGAGACTTTAATTTAATTCAATTTATCGATAGTAAAGTAAATCCGCAACATTTTGGTGAAAACATACATGGTAATATTTTTGAAGCTTTTATAGGTGCTATTTATTTAGATCGAGGATTTAATTATTGTGAAAAGTTCATTTATGATAAAGTTATTGAACCTTATGTGGATATCCCAAAATTAGAAGGAAAAGTAATTAGTTATAAAAGTCTCGTTATTGAATGGTGTCAAAAAGAAAAAAAACAATTCGCATTTGATGTTTTTGATGACACAGGAATAGAAGATCAAAAATATTTTGGTGTTAAACTGGTTATTGACCAAAAAATTATTGCAAAAGGTAGAGCAACTTCTAAGAAAAAAGCCGAAGAAAAAGCAGCTAAAAGAGCCTATTTTGCGCTTCAAGAAAAAATTGATAAAAAATCATAAATAATAAGTCCCACTAAAACGTTTTCGTTAACAACCAAACGTTAACTTCTTTAAAAACAAACTCTTTTATTTATTTTAAATAGTATATTTACACCATATTTTTGAGAAAATGGCTATTCATAAAATACAAATAAATGATTTTATTTCGATAGATTATGAGCTTATTGCCTTACATGCAACTATTGAAGACTATCGTTTAGCTTATCATATAAACAAAGCGTTACAAATTCAGTTAAGTAAAAATAGCACTTCTATTGAAATTGAAACTAAAAAATGGAAAAGCTTCTTTTAGTCATTTTACATTTGAAGATAAGATACATGATATAGGATGGAGTTTATTTGAAAATAAAGCTATAGCCAAAACCTCTAGAATAAAAAATACTGGTATTTTTGAAACTATTGATGTAACTATGTATATGCTTCCCGAATTTAAAAAAGCAGATTACATTTTAAAGATTGATAATAATGATGGGTTATTCCCAATGGAAAAAATTATTCAAGCTATTTCAAAAGTAGTTCAAATTGCAATGGTATATCCAATTAACAAAGACAAACTAAAATCTAAAAATAATTTAATTTTTTAATTAAAATGCCAACAAATAAAAAGACAAAAATTGTAGCTACACTGGGTCCTGCATGTAGTACAAAAGAAGTATTAAAAGATATGATTGATGCAGGAGTAAGTGTGTTTAGAGTAAACTTTTCCCATGCTGATTATGAAGATGTAAAACAACGCATTACTATGATTAGAGAACTTAACGAAGAATTTGGATACACTACTTCTATTTTAGGAGATTTACAAGGGCCGAAACTTCGTGTAGGTGTTATGAAAGAAGATGTTGTTGTTGCAAAAGGAGACAAAATTACTTTTACAACTGCCGAAGATATTTTAGGAACTGCCTCTAAAGTTTACATGAACTATAAAGAGTTCCCAAAAGATGTAAATCCTGGTGAACGCATCTATTAGATGACGGAAAATTAATTTTTGAAGTAGTAAAAACCGATAAAAAAACAGAAGTTGAAGCAGTGGTTGTTCAAGGTGGTCCTTTAAAATCTAAAAAAGGAGTTAATTTACCTAACACTAAGGTTTCTTTACCTGCATTGACTAAAAAAGATATTAAAGATGCCATTTTTGCTATTGAGTGTAATGTTGACTGGATTGCATTATCTTTTGTAAGAACCCCTAAAGATCTTGAAGAATTACAAGATTTAATCGCAAAACATTCTGAGCATAAAATTCCTATTATAGCAAAAAATTGAAAAACCAGAAGCTGTTGAAAACATTGATAAAAATTGTTGCTTTTTGCGACGGTTTAATGGTAGCTCGTGGTGATTTAGGTGTTGAAATTCCTGCTGAACAAGTTCCCTTAATTCAAAAGAAATTAATCCATAGAGCAAAAACAGCTCGTATTCCAGTAATTGTTGCTACTCAAATGATGGAAACAATGATTACAAGTTTAACACCTACAAGAGCTGAAGTTAATGACGTTGCTAACTCTGTAATGGATGGTGCTGATGCTGTAATGCTTTCAGGAGAAACATCTGTAGGAAATTATCCTGTAGAAGTGATTCAAACTATGACTCGTATTATTGAAAGTGTTGAAGATTCTCCACTTATTAAAGTACCATTAAATCCTCCTCATGTAAGAACAAAACGATTTGTAACAAAATCTATTTGTTATCATGCTGCAATTATGGCTGATGATATTAGTGCCAAAGCGATTACAACGTTAACAAATAGTGGTTATACCGCTTTCCAAATTTCGGCTTGGAGACCAAAATCGCATATTTTAGTTTTTACTTCTAATAGAAGAATCCTTACACAGTTGAATTTACTTTGGGGCGTGAGAGCTTATTACTATGATAAATTTGTAAGCACAGATGACACAATTGACGATATCAACCAAATTTGTAAAGAAAAAGCGCATGTAAAACCTGGTGATATGGTTATCAATCTTGCTGCTATGCCAATTATTAAGAAAGGTATGGTAAATACCTTACGTGTTTCAGAAATCGAATAATTTTTTTTACATTTGATTAATT
>JAAURU010000344.1 GCA_012032075.1 Flavobacterium sp. | reverse complement strand
TCAAATTATTAAATAAGGTTAGCTTGAAATTAAAAAAATATTTTTAATGGTTTAGAAAGTAATCCATTTGGAGTTTTGGTTTAATAACTATTTGGTTATAAAACTATTGATTTATAACATCCACAGCATGATGAAATCTTTTCGAATAATGAGCAGAATTCAAATCGCTTATCGTTACTTGCATTACTTTCCCTGAAGATGCATGTATAAATTTTGAATGCATTCCATCAGCTTCACAAACAATTCCTAAATGTCCTATTGAAGTAGTATCTCGATAACCTGTAAACACTAAAACATCACCAATAGCAACATCTTCAACCTTAATTTTTTTACCAAAATCTTTAAATCCGCTAGAACTTCTTGGTACAATAATATCAAAATTTTTATAAACATAATTTACAAAACCCGAACAATCAAATCCAATTTTTGGATCTTGTGTACCATAAACATAAGGTGTACCCATAATACTTTTAGCAAAAGTGACTAATTCTTTTCTGTCAATTTCTTTTTTTAATATATCTTCTTGGTTATTGTAAGATTGAAAACTAATTAGTAAAGTAGCTATTATAATAAGAAAAATCGCTTTCATACAGTTGTTTTTTTTCAGGTTACCCAAAAATAAGTTATTCAAAATTGAATTCTGTTAAAATAAAATAAAAGTCAACAATTCACTATCTTTGTTTTTTACCTAAAATTACATGAAATTTAAAGTTGTTTCTGATTACAAACCTACTGGTGACCAACCGCAAGCTATTGAAAAACTATCTAAAGGTATTCTAAATGGAGAAAAGTACCAAACCTTATTAGGTGTAACAGGTTCTGGTAAGACCTTTACAGTTGCGAATGTGGTGCAAGAAGTACAAAAACCAACCTTAGTTTTAGCACATAATAAAACTTTGGCTGCCCAATTATACTCGGAATTCAAACAGTTTTTTCCTGAAAATTCTGTGCAATATTTTGTTTCATATTATGATTATTACCAACCAGAAGCTTTTATTCCAGTTACAGGAACATATATAGAAAAAGATTTATCTATTAATGAAGAATTAGAAAAACTGAGATTAAGTACTACTTCTGCCCTACTTTCTGGTCGAAGAGACATTATTGTAATTTCTTCTGTTTCTTGTTTGTATGGTATTGGTAACCCTGTTGAGTTCCAAAAAATATCGTTGAAGTTGCCAAAAATCAGGTGATTTCACGTACCAAATTATTACACAAATTGGTTCAAAGTTTATATTCACGAACAGAAGCCGATTTTACTCCAGGAACTTTCCGAATTAAAGGAGACACGGTTGAAGTTTTTCCAAGTTATGCTGATGAGCCTTTCCGAATTCACTTTTTTGGTGATGAAATTGAAGAAATTGAAGCTTTTGATGCTCGTTCATCTCAAGTCATTGAAAAGTATGACAAACTAAATATTTATCCTGCCAATATGTTTGTAACTTCTCCAGATGTTTTACAAGCTGCTATTTGGGAAATCCAACAAGATTTAGTAAAACAAGTTGATTACTTTAAGGAAATTGGCAAACATTTAGAAGCAAAACGACTAGAAGAGAGAACTAATTTTGACTTAGAAATGATACGTGAGTTAGGCTATTGTTCAGGAATTGAAAATTACTCTCGATACCTTGATGGAAGATTACCAGGAACAAGACCTTTCTGTTTATTAGATTATTTTCCAGATGATTTTTTAATGGTTGTCGATGAAAGTCACGTTACCATTTCTCAAGTTCATGCCATGTATGGTGGAGATCGAAGTAGAAAAGAAAATTTAGTAGAATATGGTTTCCGTTTACCAGCTGCAATGGACAACCGACCGTTAAAATTTGAAGAATTTGAAGGTTTACAAAATCAAGTCGTTTATGTTTCAGCAACACCAGCAGATTATGAATTACAAAAAAGTGAAGGGATTTATGTAGAACAGGTTATTCGTCCAACAGGTTTATTGGATCCAATTATTGAAATACGACCAAGTGCTAATCAAATTGACGATTTAATTGAAGAAATTCAAGTTCGTTGTGAAGCAGATGAACGTGTTTTAGTGACTACTTTAACCAAAAGAATGGCTGAAGAATTGGCAAAGTATCTAACAAAAGTTGCTATTCGTTGTCGTTACATTCATAGTGATGTTGATACTTTAGAACGAGTAGAAATTATGCAAGACCTTCGAAAAGGTATTTTTGATGTGCTAATTGGTGTAAATTTACTTCGTGAAGGTTTAGATTTACCCGAAGTTTCTCTTGTTGCTATTTTAGATGCTGATAAAGAAGGATTTTTAAGAAGTCATCGTTCGTTGACACAAACTGTTGGTCGTGCAGCTCGTAACGTAAATGGAAAAGCGATTATGTATGCAGATAAAATTACCAACAGTATGCAAAAAACTATAGACGAAACCACTTATAGAAGAGAAAAACAAACCGCTTACAATTTGAAACATGGTATAGAACCAAAAGCTTTAAACAAGAGTTTAGGAAATGCTTTAAGAGGCAATTCGGTTTCTACACAATATTTTGATAATATAGAATACAAAGCAGCTGAACCAGAAAGCGAATACTTAACCAAACCGGAAATTGAAAAGAAAATTCGCGAGAAAAGAAAAGCCATGGAAAAAGCAGCCAAAGAACTCGATTTCATGCAAGCCGCAAAATTAAGAGATGAAATAAAAAGTTTTACAGGAGAAAATATAATTATTATGAAGTTTCCTATATATGTAAATAAAGATATTATCAAAGATTTAGAGTTTGAAATACTTTCACAAGATTTTTATATAAGATTAACAAGAGAATTATTGCATTGGTGTGAAGATTCTGAATATTCTGAAACAATAATTGCAAGAAAAAATAGATTTATCAATCTTTCTAGAACAATTAAGGGTGAAAAAATATATTGTTTACGTTCAGATGATGATGGCTTTTATCATCAGCTGAACATGATTGGCACGACAGTAATTTTTTATTGGTATTTAGAGGTTTAACAACTATACAGTTTATTGAATTTATGTGTGAACTTTTAAGATCTAAAAACTTCAATATAAACGATGTTAATAATTTACTTTTAGAAGAAAATGCTTCATTTAAATTCATATTTGAATCAAATTATGGAGTAGATGTCTATCCTATTAGTAAAATAGAGGAGAATTCAGAAAATAGCTCTCATACTAATATAAAATTATTGGTTAATCGTTTGGAAAATGCTTATCAAGAAAAAGATTATCCTTCTGTCTTACATACTTGTTCAAATATTTTTGAAACACTTGCAAAAGATATTTTAGGCACAAAATCTAGTCAAAATGGAACTTTCGAGAAAATTTTTTCTGCTTATTTAACAAAAACTTTACTTCCAGAAGAAATTAGTAATTATATGCTATCAATATATAGAAAAAGAAATAAAGAACCATTAGCAGGTCATGGTAGTACCAAAACTCCAACAATTGATAGAGAGAAAGCAACCATATTGAAAGAGTTGACTAAAGCCTTCATTAATATTGAATATTACTTACAGTTCGAAAACAATTTAAACACATGAAAAACACAGCGCAAATCCTTCAATTAACAGACGAAATCGAAATCATTGAAGCAATAGGAACTATTATTTGGGATAAAAAACAAGAAGACGACACACTTACTGAAGGAGAAACTAATTTTGTGCTTATCGATATTTTTGAAGGAGCCATGAACGAAGGTGGTTTTTCATTCTTCTTTAAAAAAGAAGCAGGTGATTATGCAAGAGAAAATTTTAGAAGCTTATAAAAAAATTGGAGCTCCAAAAACAGCAAATATCATAGCAAAAGCTATTGGCCTTTTTGGTGTGAATAATTATTACGATGACATTAAAAAAAGACAAAAAGCAATTGAAAAGCTTGATGAAAAAGTATTTTCTGGTTGGGAAGATTTAGATGAAATCTTTTTTAATGACGAACAAGAAGAAGACATTGTTGCTTTAATTGTTACTTATATTAGAAACAATGAAAAGTATTTTGATTATAAATAATACTATTTAAACAAAACCTGTAAACACAAATTTCACTAATTAACACAAATTAATTTGTAAAATTTGTATTGAATAAAGTCTTTTTAAATACTTCATAGTATATTCATTTATCTTTTGAAGGTATTTTAAAAAAAAATAGTACTTTTAAATATTGAGTTTAAAATTACTATCCTATTATGTTATCCAAGCTTGTTCAAACCCTTATTCTTCTTTTAATTACGGCTTCTAGTTTTGCTTTAAACGAT
>JAAURU010000343.1 GCA_012032075.1 Flavobacterium sp. | reverse complement strand
TACAAGATAGTTTATGAAATTATAAGAAGTAAAATTATGTAGGTACTTAATTTTAGACTTTAATCGTTGAAAATTTCTCCTCTGTGCGGTTTTAACGCATCTCTTACAGGAATCATGTTTTGTTCTTCAACTACCATAAAAGCGATTGCATAAAATTCATTAATGACTTTGAAACCTGTAATATTTAATGAAAGTTTTTCAATTTGGATGTATTCTTTTAAATGTATTTCATGGTGTTCTGCGGTTTTGGTTGCAGCCAGACCTCTAAAATCCCAAATTAATTTTATTTTACGCATCTTAAAGAATTTTTTGATGAGGTTCAAAGGTAGCTTTTTATTAAATTTGGTAAAACTTTATCATATGAAATATTCTATTTTCTTTATTTTTTGGTTTCCCAATTATTTTCTCAAAAATTATCATTGGAACAAGCTAATCACTTAGCAAATTTGCCAATTAAATGTCTCCAACAAGAATATCCCAATAAATTAAACCAATTATTAATTGATGATTCTGAATTACTGTCGCCTAAAGAATTGCATCCTGTTTTTTATGGTTGTTTCGATTGGCATTCTTCAGTTCACGGACATTGGAGTTTGGTTTATTTATTGAATAACTTTAGTGATTTGGCAAACAAAGAAGAAATTATCAGAAAACTTCAAATTAATTTATCAAAAGAAAATATCGAAAAGGAAATCCTTTATTTTAATAAAGCACATGAGAAATCTTACGAAAGAACCTATGGTTGGAATTGGTTATTAAAATTGCAATTAGAACTAGAAATCAGTAAAGAAGCATTTGCAAAACCTTTAGCTGAAAATTTAAAACCATTAACCAATTTGTTGATTGAACGTTACACTGAATTTTTGCCAAAATTATTATACCCAATTCGAGTTGGGACACATTCTAATACAGCTTTTGGTTTAACCAATGCTTGGGATTATGCTGTTTTTACCAAAAATGATGCTTTTCAAAATGTCATTAAAGAAAATGCTTTAAGAATGTATTTTACTGATGAAAACTGTCCGTTTACATGGGAACCAAGTGGAACTGATTTTTTATCTCCTTGTATGGAAGAAATTGGATTACTTCAAAGAATTTTACCAGAAACTGAATTTCTAAAATGGTTAAAGAAGTTCGCTCCAAGTCTATTTAAAAAAGATTTCAATTGGCAACCAGCAAAAGTTTCCGATAGAACCGATGGTCATTTAGTACATCTTGATGGTTTGAATTTTAGCAGAGCTTGGAATTTATTCGCATTAAGTAATCAGTATCCAAAAAAGTTTTCTCATTTGAATAAAATAGCAACAATACATTTACAATTTTCATTGCCTTCTATAGTTGATGGAAACTATGAAGGAGAACATTGGTTGGCTTCTTTTGCTTTGAGGGCTTTTGAAGTGAAAAAATAGTCTATAAAAGATGTTTTTTTATAAAAGGAAAAGTTTAATTTTGCAAAAAAATAAAATGAAAAATCTTAATCAAATATTTTTATTTCTTACTGTTGTTTTTAGCGTAATTTCATGTAATAATGATGATACAACTATCGAAGAACAAATTGTGTCTTCTAACAAAACAATAAAAAAATATTCAGAAAAAATATATTATAACAATCAAATTGATTATCAATTTTCCGCTGATTTTAATTATTCGCAAGGTAAGCTTATTTCTATTTCAGATTCTCAGAATGTTTTAGAATTTAATTATAATTCAAATAAAATTACTCAAATTAAAAAATATACTAACAATCAATTAGTAGATACTAATAATTTAAGTTATGATGGGGATTTGCTGAGATCAATTACAAATGAATCAAATGATGAAAAAACCACTTTTTCATATGTTAATGGAGTACTGTCTTCTCAAATTAATCAGTATTTAGATAATCAAACTTGGATTACACATTTAGAGAGCAAATATACATTTCAAATGAATAATATTCAGCAATTGATTACTAAAAATTTTAGTTTCTCTTCTTCAAATAAGTCAACATTTGAATATGACGAAAAGAATAATCCAATGAGAAATATGAATATTTATCTGAAATATATTTTACAATATGAAACATGTGATTTTATTAGTAAAGGTAATTTATTAAAACAATATTCTTATTCAGATATCGATTCTTCTGACAGAATATTATCACATGAATATGTGATTACTTATGATAGTGATAACTATCCTACATTAGTAAAAAAATATGGGGTTTTTAATGGACAGCAAAATTTAATTTCAGAAGCAGTTATAGAGTACAATAATTAATGCCTCGCGAATTTCAATTTCAAGTTTCACCAGAAGTAGCAGCTAACGAAGTTTTGTTAGCCAATCATATTGCCAAATTACATAACGTTTCTCCTAAAGAAATACAAAAAGTAGTTGTGGTGAAACGTTCTATTGATGCTAGACAAAAAGCCATTAAAATTAATATAAAAGCCAACGTTTTTTTAGTTGGTGAGGCTTTCGTGGAAACAAAAATAGAATTGCCTGATTATCCAAATGTTTCCAATGCTCAAGAAATTTTAGTTGTTGGAGCTGGTCCAGCTGGTTTATTTGCAGCTTTACAATTAATTGAATTGGGTTTAAAACCAATTGTTTTAGAACGTGGAAAAGATGTGCGTGGTCGTCGAAGAGATTTAAAAGCCATAAATGTAGATCACATAGTAAATGAAGATTCGAATTATTGTTTTGGTGAAGGTGGAGCAGGAACTTATTCAGACGGAAAATTATACACGCGTTCTAAAAAAAGAGGCGATGTAGATAGAATTTTACAATTGTTAGTTGGTTTTGGTGCTTCAGAAGAAATTTTAGTGGAAGCACATCCTCACATTGGAACTAATAAATTACCACAAATCATTCAAGATATTCGTGAAAAAATAATTGCTTGTGGTGGACAAGTTTTGTTTGAAGCTAAAGTGATTGATATTTTAGTAAAAAACAAAGAAATTGATGGAGTATTACTTCAAGATGGAAGTAGTATTCATGCTAAGAAATTAATTTTAGCTACAGGACATTCGGCAAGAGATATTTTTGAGTTGTTAGATAAAAAGAAGATTCATATTGAAGCAAAACCTTTTGCATTAGGTGTTAGAGCAGAGCATCCACAAGAATTAATAGATAAGATTCAATATTCCTGCGATTTTAGAGGAGATTATTTGCCTCCAGCTCCTTATTCTATTGTAAAACAAGTTGCTGGGAGAGGAATGTACTCTTTTTGTATGTGTCCAGGAGGAGTTATTGCTCCTTGTGCTACTAGTCCTGGTGAGGTGGTTACTAACGGTTGGTCACCTTCAAAACGAGATCAAGCAACTGCAAACTCAGGAATTGTGGTGGAATTACGATTAGAAGATTTTAAGCCTTATGCTAAATTTGGTGCTTTGGCAGGAATGGAATTCCAAAAAGCAATCGAACAAAAAGCATGGCTATTAGCAGGTTCTACCCAGAAAGTACCAGCACAAAGAATGGTCGATTTTACGCAAAAGAAAGTTTCTTCTGAAATACCTAAAACGTCTTATGTTCCTGGAACTACTTCGGTAGAATTAGGAGAAGTATTTCCTTCATTTTTAACCAATACTATGCGAGAAGGTTTTGCACAATTTGGAAAATCAATGCGCGGTTATTTTACAAATGAGGCTGTTTTACACGCTCCAGAAAGTAGAACGTCATCTCCAGTAAGAATTCCAAGAGGCGCAATAACATTGGAACACCTTCAAATAAAAGGTTTATATCCTTGTGGTGAAGGAGCAGGTTATGCTGGAGGAATTATTTCAGCAGCAATTGATGGTGAAAGTGTGCTTTAAAAATTAAAGAGAGTTTGACTTAAAAAAAATGTCACTTTATAAAAAAAAGTGACATCTTACTTTATTTTATATTGAGAATTATATCTTCTTAACTCTTACTGCATTCATGCCTTTCATGCCTTTTTCCAATTCGTAAGTAACTTTATTGCCTTCTTTAACTTCATCAATCAAGCCTTTTACATGGAAGAAAAATTTATTATCAGAATCTAATTCTTTTATAAATCCAAAACCTTTTGAAGTATCATAAAAATCAACTATTCCTTCTTTAAAAGGTGATTCTGCTTCTTGTTCTTCTCTTTTTGGAATTCCTATTTCAATACTTTCAACATCTACAATTATTTTCTTAGATGGATCTGGTGGTGTACTAGTTAAGTGTCCATTTTCATCTACATAAACATATAAATCTTCACCAGATAATTTTGGGTTTGCTTTTCTAGCTTCCTTTTTTTCTTGTTTTTCTTTTTTCTT
>JAAURU010000342.1 GCA_012032075.1 Flavobacterium sp. | reverse complement strand
CATTACATTTTATTATATTATATTATGTTACATTACATTACATTATATTTCATTATATTTCATTATATTATATTATGTTACATTATATTGCATTATATTATTGGGGAATTTTGAAGCTAAATATTCTATTTCCTTTAAACTATGAACAGGTTTTGTTTGGTGTTTATTTTCTAATCTAGGAATTAAAACTTTGATCCAAAAAACAAAAAAATCATTATCATTCCTAATTTCTAGATTCAATTTTAAATTCTTTCGGTAATGCTTTAACTTACTTTTTGAAATCCTATAGTCATCTTTAAAAGGAATACATAAATTTAATTCTCTTTTATCTAATGATGCTTTTTTTTCAAATAAAACGAATAAATATTCTTCAGAATTACAACTTTGATAAAAAGGATTTATAGGTTTATAAAACAATTCTTTTATCCTACTCAAAGTTAAATAATCAAAAATTGCTTCAAAAAATAATCTAACTTCAGAAAATTTTACACTCTTTTTTAAAACTATTCCACCATAAGTCAATCCTTGATGAGAATAAACTATATCTCCTACTCTATTTGCTGGTAAAATGGCTTTCAAATTCTCTTTTTCATCAAATATTAAAAGGGAAAAATCTTCAAAACGGTCACTATGATATTCCATAAAATCTCTATGAAACAAGAATGTTGCATTTTTAGCATTGGCAACAAAATCATTCCATTTTGAATAATACTTTTTTGTATATTTTTTTACTTGATAAGTTTTCAATAATATATATTTAACGTGGAAAATTACTAATTTTTTAACTCATGAGCATCTACATTGTAATTTTTTATTGAATTAATTACTATCTTGGTCATAATTTTAATTGCAAACAACTTAAAATGAAGCGGAAAAATTACTTTTATTATTACTTCATTTTTACACTTTTCCCACTTTTTGTGATAGGACAAGATATTTCGCTTTACACACAAGTCAATGGTCGTTATGATTATACTTTTGTAGGAAATACAATGAATACTGCTGAAAATAATCCAGCTCCTGGTTTAGTAACAGTAACTTCTTCAACTGCCAACTTAAATCTAAATCCTGGAGACACCGTTATTAGAGCTTATTTATATTGGGCTGGAAGTGGTGATGGTGATTTTGAAGTCGATTTAAATGGAACTACAATGACTCCTGATAGAACTTTTAGTCATTCCAGACTTTCTGGATTTCCTGTACAAAGCAACTTTACTTATTTTAGTGCTTTTAAGGATATTACAACTTACATTCAAACCAATGGAAATGGTGATTACACTTTATCTAACTTAGATATTACAGCATTTGAACTTTATCATGCTCAAATTTCTACAAATTTTGCTGGTTGGGCTATTTTAATAGTATATGAAAATAGTAATTTACCTTTAAATCAAATAAATATTTATGATGGTTTACAAGGAGTTCCAAGTAATTTAACCATTAATTTAACCAACTTATTTGTTATTGATAATAGTGGTGCAACTGCCGGTTTTATTGCATGGGAAGGTGATATTTCTCTACCTACAGAAACATTTTCTGTAAATGGAACAGTTTTAAGTAATGCTCTAAATCCTCCAAATAATGTTTTTAATAGTACCAATTCTATTACTAATGCAACCAATTTGTATAATATGGATTTGGATATATATGAAATCGAAGATTATATACAAATAGGAAATACAAATGCTACAATTACACTTTCCTCTTTTCAAGATTTTATAATGATTAATGCTGTTGTTACCAAATTAAATAGCCAACTACCAGATGCAACTATAGTTTTAGATAATTATAATACGAGCTGTAATTCTAGAGAAGTAGTAGTAGATTATACCGTTTACAATGTAAATAGTACTGAAGTTTTACAAGCCAATACTCCAATCGCTTTTTATGTTGATGGAGTTTTAGTAGGAACTTCTCAAACGCAAACTGTTATTCCTATAGGAGGAAATGAAACTGGCAATGCAATAGTTATAATTCCAGATAATATTCCTTTAAACTTTACACTTACAGCAGTTGTGGATGACACAGGAAATGGAATTGGAATTGTAACGGAATTAGTAGAAACTAATAATACAAATACTACTAACATAGAATTACTAGTATCACCAACATTCAATATTTTACCTCATGTTACTAGTTGTAATTTAGGCTTAACAAGAGGAATTTTTGATTTTTCTAACTATGAAAATGAGGTAAAGACAAATACGAATCAAACCGTTACTTTTCATGAAAGTTATGATGATGCTTTTATTGGAATAAATCCAATTTTTAATAGTTCAAATTATGAAGCAATTTCAACACCAAAAGAAATTTTCATTCGTTTAGAAGATAATGATTGTTTTGCTGTTACTTCATTTTTATTAGTTGTTGAGAATTGCCCTCCAATAGTTTATAATGCAGTTTCTCCAAATGGTGACGGACTTAACGATATATTCTTTATTGAAGGCTTACGAGATATTTTTGTGGATTTTAGACTCGAAATTTATAATAGATGGGGAATATTACTTTGGGTTGGAAATAACAATATTCCCGATTGGGGTGGTTATGTTGAAGAAGGAATAGGCTCAAAATTAGCACCAGCAGGAACCTATTATTACATCTTATATTTGAATGACCCTAATTATAAAGAACCTTTAAATGGTTATTTGTACTTAAATAAATAATACTCTCAGTAAAATCACTAAAACGTCAATTCGAGTGTTTTTTGTGTAACGAAATGAAACAAAAAAATGTATCGAGAATCATTTCAATAAAATCATATATAATAACTACATATTCTGAGTATAAAAATTATAATCTTTCATTAAAGTTCTAATAAAATCTTGATCATTTCCTGATTGATTTTTTATTCCAGTAACCGAAATAACTTTTTCTCTAAGTTTGATTAATGTAGAATAATCACGGTTCTTTACAGCCGTTTCAAAAGTTTCTTTAATAATTCTAACATCATTATCTGACAATTTGATTACCAAAGGATATGTTGGCACATAGTCCTCATTAACTTCCTGCAAAATAGTATGATTTATATTAACATTGTTTTTTAATGAGATAACAGCTGTTCCTGCTGTCATGTCTCCCAATCGTTGATTTTTATCACTAAAAATAACTGTTATTAAACTAATAACTCCAAATCCAATTAAAACTTCTACTAATCGAAATAACCATCGTACTAAATAATCTCCAAAACCAGCTTGATAACCATCAATTTTAATGACTTTCATCTTCATGATTTTTTTACCAATGGTTCTTCCTTCCCAAATACTTTCTTGAATAATACTGTAAAAAATAACAGGAGAATAGATAATAATGTAGATTGCTACTGTAGACCAATTATCAAATGAAGCAAAATATATATTTAATTCAGTAGCATTTAGTATATAAGTTACAACCGTTGAATAAGCTATTATTACCAGAATATCAAGCACTTGACCTAACATTCTATCACCTACTGAAGCTGCTGTAAAATTTATTCCAACATTTTGTGTTGTTGTTATAGTTAATTGAGACATAATTTTTTATTTTAGCACTCTATGAGAGAGGTTGCATTTATAAAACAAAATAAAGAAAAATGGCTTGAATTTGAGCAAGCTATTTTTGGCAAAACTAAAAAAAATCCAGATGAATTAGCCAATTTGTATATTCATTTGGTTAATGATTTGGCTTATGCACAAACTTTCTATACCAAAAGTAAAACTGTAACGTATCTAAATTATTTAGCTTCGCAAACGTACCAAAAAATTTACAAAACTAAAAGAGAAGATACAAATCGTTTGGTTTATTTTTTCAAAACCGAAGTTCCATTATTAGTTTATCAGTATAGACGCTACATTTTATATTCCTTTTTATTATTTATCATCTTAACAGCTATCGGAGTAGTTTCTGCAAAGAATGATGATAATTTTGTGCGTTTGATATTAGGAGATAGTTATGTAAATATGTCTTTAGAAAACATTAAAGACGGAAATCCTGTTGCTGTTTATAAAAGTGGAAGTAATTGGGGAAGTTTTATTGGTATTACTTTGAATAATTTAAGAGTTGGTGCTTTATCTTATTTCTACGGTATATTTTTAGGAATTGGAACATTTTGGGTTCTCATTCAAAACTGTATTATGCTTGGTTCTTTTCAAACCTTTTTTTACCAACAAGGAGTGTTTTGGGAAAGTGTAAGAGGAATCTGGATTCATGGTTCCATGGAGATTTTTGCTATGGTAATTGAAGCTGGTGCTGGTTTTGCTTTAGGTGCTAGTATTTTATTTCCTAAAACATTCTCTAGATTAAACTCTTTTAAAATTGGTTTTAAAACACCTTCAAAAT
>JAAURU010000341.1 GCA_012032075.1 Flavobacterium sp. | reverse complement strand
TTTCTAAATGATTTCCATTAGTAGTATTAAAAACAACCAACTTATTATCTTCTCCTCTTACACTCACATAAAGAAAAGAATTATCACTACTCAATTTTAATTCAGCAGCTGAACCTAATTTTGTTTTTGTATGGGTTAATGGCAATGTTTCTTTAAGTTGTAATGAATTTTGTTTGTATTGGAAAACACCTACTTCATTGGTTAGTTCAAAAACAACATATAATTGTGAACCTTCTTTATTAAATAAAATATGTCTTGGTCCAGAACCTAAAGGAACTTTTGTAGAAACAGTCTTTTCTGGTAAAAGTTGAAAAGAACCTTCATCAGTAAAAGGAATCATATCAATTTTATCATTTCCTAAATCAGCAACAAAAATTAATTTTTCTGTAGGATGAAAAATTATCGAATGAACATGTGGTTTTTCTTGTCTTTCTTTGTTCACACTATTCCCCTCATGTTGAATTGTTTGTGGAGTATCGCTAATTTCTCCTTTTTGGTTAATTGGAAAAACACTTAAATTTCCTCCAGAATAATTTCCAACTAACAACGCATTTTCATTGGGACTAAAAACCAAAGTACATGGGTCGTTGCCCAAAGTATTTACTGTACTTATTTTTGAAAATGAATTAGTTTCTTTCGAGTAAGAAAAAGTAGTCAATAAACCTCCTTTTTCTCCTTTTATTTCTCCAACAGTTGCCAAAATTGTTTTCGATTTATTTGCAACTATAAATGAAGGATTTTGGCAAACTATCTATTACTTGAATAAGTTCTAGTTTCTCCTTTTCAGGATTAAAGGAAATAAGGTTAATTCCTTGCGAAAGAGAATCTGTGTAAGTTCCTATTAAATAGTTTTCAGTCTCAACTTCAATAGGTGTTTCCAATATTTCTTCTTTTTGCTCTTCCATTTTTTTGCAACAAATAACTATTGCAAGAAGACCTACAACTAAATAACTATATTTCATTATACAAATTGTTTTAATTCTCCAGCATCAATAGCATCATGAGACGTTGTAAAAATAGCTTTTCCGTTTTTAATTACTATAATTTGAGGAGATTGATGCATTACCTCATATTTAGTAGCAATTGCATTGGAAATATCCCTATGTTCTAATAAATCTAAAAGATACCAATCCATTTGTTCATCAGTATAATCATATTCAGCATCAAAACGTTTTAAAGCAAAACGACTAATACTACATCTTGTACTGTGTTTAAAAAGAACAACAGATCGCTCGTTTGAAATAGTATTAATTTCGTCTAATTGATCTATATTCTTTAAAGTATAAAACTTAGGCTCCTGATTTGTTACTTTTTCATCATTAGAACTATTACCACCAAAAATATTTTTTAAAAAACTCATAACTAATTTTATTTTTTACAAAATTACTAAAATAGTAATCACTGCAAATTAACAATTTTACACTAAAAAATAACTAATTTCCCTCACAATTCGTTATTTTTTTTTGAAGTGCATCTAATTGGTTACCCAAAACAAGAGCATCGTTATCCAAATGGTGTTCCTTCATGAAATCGATAAGTTTATTATATCTTGAAACATTATGAAAATTAAGATTCCAAGATAATTTTGTCAAACATTCAGAACATAAAGCATTTGGTCGAGAGTCTGCTTCTTCAAGATTGTTCACACCATTCATCAAACAAACGGCATGAATACAATGTGCTACAGAAAACATATGACTAATCTCATGTGTTGAAGTTTTAATAATACGTTGCAAACATAATGGTAGTTTTTTTCATCCAAATCACCATTAGAATATCTAAAAATAGAAGAAACTCCTGTTCGTTTTTGATAACTTGCTAATCCAAAAACAAAATTCCATTTTGGGTCAGGATATAAGTCTTTTGCTGTTAAAGCCATAATAACAATTCCGTCATTTGGCATTTTCTTTGATAAAAGAGAGTGCACAATATAACCTGCATGCAATTGCTCATTTCCATAATGAATTCTTTGTTTATTTTTTGGAATATTCTTTTCAGAAATAGTCTTCAATTGAATAGTCTTTAACCCAAAAAATAATTGAATATATTGTGTATTCCAATCTATAATTTTCTTTTCCCAAGGTGTAAATGTACCTATTGGTTGAATGTAAATAGTATTTTTGTGCTGTAATGGTGATACTAATTTTTCATTCTTAAAATATTGTTCGAATGATTGCCCATTTTCATCATGAGAACTCAACCAATCTCCTGGTTTTGGTTCATCTAAAGGTTTATCCAAAAGTGATAAGGCTTCATAATTAGGTAATTGTAAATTCCCCTTTGCTAAAGCAACTTTTTTAACTGTAGTAGTTGTGTTTTTTGGTTTATTTTTACAATTATATAAACTTAAAACCACCAGTAGAACCAAAAATTTCTTCATAATTTTAGTATTAAAACTATTCAAATTATCAAAATCAAGCCATTTTGACTGATTTTGTAGCTAAAATAAATTAAAAACACTTAATTTAAGTCATTTTGACATTAAAAAAGTATTGGAACATAAATTGACTAGTAACAATTGAAATATAAAACAAACTATAAAATACATAAAAAATGAATTTTAATAATTATACTATAAAATCACAAGAAGCCATTCAACAAGCGCAACAATTAGCGCAAGGCTTTGGTCACCAACAAATTGAAAACGAACACATTTTCAAAGGCATTTTAGAAGTAGATGAAAATGTAACTCCATTTCTTTTAAAAAAATTGAATGTCAATATCGAGCTTTTCAAAAAAGTTTTAGATAGTACTTTACAAAGTTTTGCAAAAGTTTCTGGTGGTGATATTATGCTTTCTAGAGAAGCGAGCAAAGCGTTGAGTGAAGCATCTATTATTGCCAAAAAATGAATGATGAATTCGTTTCAATTGAACATTTAGTTTTAGCCATTTTTAAGTCGAAAAGTAAAGTTGCCCAAATTTTAAAAGATCAAGGTGTAACTGAAAAAGGTTTAGAAAGTGCTATTGAAGAACTTCGAAAAGGAGAAAGAGTAACTTCCGCTTCGGTTGAAGAAACCTATAATGCTCTGAATAAATATGCAAAAAACCTTTGCGAATTAGCGAAAAGTGGAAAATTAGACCCAGTTATAGGTCGCGATGAAGAAATTCGTAGAGTGTTACAAATCTTAACGCGTAGAACCAAAAACAATCCAATGTTAATAGGTGAACCAGGTGTTGGTAAAACTGCTATTGCAGAAGGTTTAGCGCATCGCATAGTAGATGGTGATGTTCCTGAAAACCTAAAAGATAAAATTATTTTTTCTTTAGATATGGGTGCTTTAATAGCAGGTGCAAAATACAAAGGAGAATTTGAAGAAAGATTAAAATCGGTAGTAAAAGAAGTTACTTCTGCCGAAGGAGATATTGTACTATTTATAGATGAAATTCATACTTTAGTGGGTGCTGGTGGTGGTGAAGGTGCAATGGATGCAGCCAACATTTTAAAACCTGCTTTAGCAAGAGGAGAATTAAGGGCAATTGGTGCTACAACATTAGATGAATACCAAAAATATTTCGAAAAAGACAAAGCTTTAGAGAGACGTTTTCAAAAAGTAAATGTGGACGAACCAGATACTGAAAGTGCCATTTCAATCTTGAGAGGAATTAAAGAAAAGTATGAAACACATCATAAAGTTCGCATTAAAGATGATGCTATTATTGCTGCGGTTGAATTATCTCAACGTTATATTACCAATCGTTTTCTGCCAGATAAAGCAATTGATTTAATGGATGAAGCGGCTTCAAAATTACGAATGGAAATCAATTCAAAACCAGAAGAATTAGATGTTTTGGATCGAAAAATAATGCAATTGGAAATCGAAATTGAAGCAATTAAAAGGGAAAATGACGAAACTAAACTAAAAAGTTTAGGTTTAGATTTGGCCAATTTAAAAGAAGAACGAAATGAGATTTTTGCCAAATGGAAATCGGAGAAAGATGTAGTAGATACCATTCAGAACATAAAGCAAGAAATTGAAGATTACAAAGGAGAAGCAGAACGGGCAGAACGCGATGGAGATTATGGAAAAGTAGCTGAAATTCGTTATGGAAAAATAAAAGAAGCGCAGGAAAAATTAACTGTATTGTTAGGCAATGCTTATAAAGTGCAAACACTCTACCAGCAAAATATGAGTTTGTACAATACGATGAGAATGGAAAAATGGATCATCTATGCGGTGTTTACACTCATATTAATAGTATCCGCATTTACCATGATAAGTGCATTAACCATGCTGGTGCTGGAAAAGCAAAAAGACATTAGTGTTTTACAAAGTATGGGCGCCTATAAAAGTAACCGTAAAAAAATATTTTAAGTTA
>JAAURU010000340.1 GCA_012032075.1 Flavobacterium sp. | reverse complement strand
AAACATACAAACTTGTGCGTATTTTAGAACTAATTTTATATATTTACAAAGCCCAAAAGGCATACGTTCTTATAAAAACCAGTTTTGTAGAAGATAAGGCAAGCGGGAAAAAATTTTTGACGATTTTGTCAGAAAAGGTATACCAAAAGTAGGTCTAACCCAGCAAAAAAACGCATAGATTTGTATCCCTTTGGTCAGTTACTGCCTAATAGACATGGTTCAAGCAATAGCTATAGATACGGCTTCCAAGGACAAGAAAAAGATGATGAGTTAAAAGGAGAAGGCAACTCTTTAAACTACACTTTTAGAATGCACGACCCAAGAGTGGGTAGGTTTTTTGCTGTGGATCCGTTATTTAGAGAATATCCTTATAATTCTACTTATGCTTTCCAAGAAAATAAATTAGGATTGGGAACAGAGCTTGAAGGAAAAGAATTGCAATTGCATTACTGGTTAACAGCTGATGCTGCTGTAAATCCTAATGGTGTAGGTGCTCACGTAATTGGATTTGGGGACAGTGCAGCTGAAACTTTAACTGGCTTATGGGATGCTGCAAGAAATCCGAAACAAACTGCAAAAGCAATGGTTGATGCTACTGTTTGGGTTGCTGTTGGCTCACAATTTTCGGAAAAAGTAGATGGTGTACTTGGAACTAATTCTACAGGTGCAGGGGATACTATACTCAATGGAGTTGTTAGTACAGGTGATAATTTAATAAATGGTAATGGTCAACAAAGAGGAAAAGCTGTAGGGGACTTAACACTTGGTCTACTTGGTTCAAAAGGACTTGATAAGTTAGGGAAATTAAGTAAATTAGCAATAGCATCTAGATATGCGACATTTATAAATCCTAAATTAATCAGATTTACACAAAAAACAATGAATGGACCAAAGTTTGACAAACTTGTCCAAAGTATGAAAGCTAAAGGTTGGCAAGGAGATGCAATAGATGTTGTAAAAATGAAAGATGATTTATATACTTCATTAGACAATAAAAGATTAGCGGCTGCTCAAGACGCTGGTATTGAAGCTAAAGTTAATGTACATAACTATGATGATGCTTTTCCAGAAGCAAGAGCTAAACAATTTGAAAAGCAATATAAAGTAAAGCCAAAAACATATGGAGAAGCTGCAAAATTAAGAATTGATGACCAAAGCGGTGGATTTGGGAAAAAATCTCCAAATGGATCATATGAAAAACCTAAAGCTTCTGGATATGGTACAACTAACAACCCGTAAATGATGTTTAAATATAAAAAACTTTTAGAATTAGGATTAATTAATTTTAAACCTTGGAGAATATTAACTTTAAAAGAAAGTCAAGAGTATCGTGAAGATTTAAAACTAAGGTATCCAAAAAGAAATCTTGTTCCTTTTGCATTAAGAACTGATTGTGATGATGTGGCTTGTTGGGATAGTTCAAGAGACGAACAGACTACATATATAATACATGATTTTGCTTCGGAAGGTTGGGAAGAACAAAATAAGTTTGAAACTTTTGACGAATGCTTTAATGTTATTTTAGATGATATGTTTTCTTTTGATGATTAAATTTGGCCAATAAAGTTGTTGTCAACATAATCAGTAAGCCAAACATTATTATTAGAGAGATAAAATAAACATCCCTTTTTGTGCATTTCTAAAGCGAAGACTTTAATAATAACAGGTTTGCCATAACGCATACCAACTTTAGTAGCGGTGTCAATATCGGAACTTAAATGAACATAGTTTCTATCTTGTTTAAGAATACCTTTTTCAAGAATAGAAGCTATGTTTTTTTCAGCTGTTCCGTGATATAATATAGTAGGAGGAGTTACAGGTTCAAGCTTTAAATCAACATCAATGGAATGACCTTGGTTAGCCCTTACCCTAGAAAAATCATCAGAAAAAACGAAACGTTTTTTATCATTTGTTTCAACTACTTCTTTTAGATCCTCAAAAGCTAAAGCTAGTCCAGTATTATTTATTTTTTTAATTAACTCATTAACACTAGCCCAACCTTCATCATCTAATATTAAGCCTATTTCTTCTGGTTTGTGTCTTAATACTAAACTTAGAAATTTACTAATATTATTTTTTTCTTTAACAGTCATCATAATATTAAGAATACGCTTTTTTAGCTTTTTGGTCACGAATTACAGTATCAATAAGGTTAAAGAGCATCTCTTGAGTCGCGTTATCCAGTTTTTGTATGTCTTCGATGCGTTGCATTGTTTTTTTATCAAAAGAGGCGTTTTGTCCTTCCCCTACAAGAAAATCTAGGCTTACTTCAAAAGCATCAGCAATCTTTTTAGCCACTTCAATAGAGGGCGAGGCATCGCCACGCTCATACTTACCTACCATTACTTGCGAGATACCCGTTTTGTTAGCTAAATCGCTTTGCGACCAGTCTTTTTCTTTTCTTAAATCTGTAATAACTTTATTAATTTCCATAGTTTTAAGAGATAATAAACAACAATAGTTATTGTTTTTAGCAAAATTATAGAATTAAAGGAAATAAAAAAACACAATAAGACTTGTTTAATTTAAAACAATAAGATAATTTTGTTTCTTATAGTTATAAAACAAAACTTATGAACAATTTAAACACCACGAACCCCAATCACTACATCTACGAAACCAAACACTTAAAAATAGCCGTTTTGGGAGGTATAAGGTTCAACAATTTAGAAGCGTTGAGGGTAACTCTTGGAATACAAAAACTAAAAAGTGAACAAGTTTTAAGACAGAACATCGATTTATACAACGATACGAGCATAGAAAAACTCACTAGAAAAGTAGCGGAGCGTTTAGAAATAGGCACCACCATAGTAAGACGAGATTTAGACAGTTTAACAAACGAACTAGAAACTTACAGATTGCAGGAAGTAGAACAACAAGGCAAATTATACGAGAAGCAAGTAAAAGTTTTAACAGAAAAAGAAATCCAACAAGCCAAATCCTTTTTAAGCAATCAAAATTTAATAGAAAACACACAAGAGTTAATAGGAAAGTCAGGAGTAATAGGCGAAGAAATCAACAGACTATTAATGTATTTAATTTTTACTAGTAGAAAAACCAACAATCCGTTACACTGCATAAGTCTTGGAAGTTCAGGAGCAGGAAAAACGCATTTACAATCCAAAGTATCGGAGTTAATCCCAGAGGAAGACAAAATCGAAATGACCGTTTTAAGTGCCAATGCTTTTTATTATTTTAATCGCACAGAGTTACAAAACAAACTTATTTTAATAGAAGATTTAGACGGAGCAGAAAGCGTACTCTATCCACTTCGAGAATTACAATCTAAAAAGAGAATCACCAAAACAGTAGCACACAAAGACAAAAAAGGAACCACAAAAACCATCCATTTAACCGTCGAAGGTCCAGTAAGTGTAAGTGGTTGTACTACACAAGAAAGCATTTACGAGGATAACTCAAACAGGAGTTTTCTATTATATATCGATGAAAGCGAAATCCAAGATGAAAAAATAATGTTTTTCCAGCGTCAACTATCAGCAGGAAAAATCAACCACGAAGAAGAACACCAAGCCAAAGATTTATTACAAAATGCACAGCGTTTACTCAAAACCATAACCGTTAAAAATCCTTTTGCAGAATATCTCACTTTACCAAACAGCGTATTTAAACCAAGAAGAACTAATGCGCATTATTTACAATTTATAGAAGTCATTACCTTTTACAAACAATATCAAAAGTTCCACCACATCGACCAAGAAACAGGAGAAGAATACATCGAAACCAGTATAGAAGATATACAAGAAGCAAATGAACTTATAAAAGAAGTGTTGTTAAGAAAGAGTGATAGTTTAACTGGAGCGTGTAGAAATCATTTGGAAAACATCAAAATTTACCTTCAGTTAAATAATCAACTCCAATTTTCCAATAGTGAAATAAGAAGAAGATTTAGAATAAAAGAAAGTACCTTAAGAAATTACAATAGCCAACTTTTACTGGAAGGTTATATCAAAAAAATACAAAACAAAAAAGACAAATCCTTTGCTTTTGAAATCACTAATCAAACCGAATACCAAGACCTTGAAAAGGTAATAAATGATAGTTTACAAAAATGCATGGAAATGATAGCACTATTCAATGAACAAGCAAAAAACCTAGTAAATAAGAAGAAACAAAAAATAGAAGAATAAATAAAACAAACACCTCGCAAGTATCGCAAGTCCAGTTTTTGCGAATTTAATCATCTTAAAATCAATAATTTAATATAAAAAAGCACATGAACTCAAAAAAACACATACTGAAAAAAAATATTACTGTATCAATTAACCCATATAGTAGAAGCCTTATATCCAAATAAGAATAC
>JAAURU010000019.1 GCA_012032075.1 Flavobacterium sp. | reverse complement strand
CGGCTGAATTATATACTAATTTATTTTCTTCTAGTCTATCTATCTCATTCGATAATATTAAAGTCGTCATTATCGGAAGATAAAGCGTCCGTATTTCCTTCCGTCAAGCTCATCCTACCGACGTTATTAATTCATCTCCCTTATTATTCACCGCTCAATCGCACACTCTATATTTAATTTAATATATAAATAATTACTTCTCTCCGATTTATCAGTCTATTCTTTTTAATATAGATTATTATCTATAATAATTCGATTTATTTATTATATCATTTTCACGCTTCTATATATTTTAATATATTAAATATTATTATCTTCTAATATTATATAAATTCTATCTTAAATATATATATTTATATCGATTTATTAGATTATTAATTTAAATTCGATATTATTATAGTCTTTTAATTATTATTCTAAAGCGTCTATAAAATTTTTAAATAAATTTTTTAAAGAATTATATATAAATATTTACTAAATTAATAAATAATATACATTATTTTAATAAATATATTTATTAAAGAAATTATATCTGAGATAAATAAGTCGCTTACTAATCTAGAAGATGAAGAGATATTTTTCAGCGAGATTGATAATCTTTTTCGATGGATCTTCTGTGTGGGGTGATGATGACATCGCTTCTTTCTATTTCGTCGGTGTGACTGAATTTACGTCGGCCGATGGGGAGACGGAGAGGGCGATCTCCGAGATCGGCCGAGGGACGGTTGTTTATCGGTCTTTAATCATATTAAATACCGATGCGGTTTCGATTATATCTCCGTCGGTGGACGTATCTTCTTTATTCGGGACCGGATCATCTTATATATCAGATAACCGCTGACTTAGTAGAGATAATATCTTACTCTCTAATTATTCGGCGTTATTACTTACCTCCGTTATTTCATCTCTATCTTTTATACCGATATCTTCATCTTCTAGAAGATCGTCAGTTAAAATTTATCTTTTATTATTTAATCGGAGTCGATAGATCGGATCTCTATTCGAACTTCTCTTATATTTTATAGCTCTATTATTATTCGAATTTCTTACCGCCGACTCTTATTAAATATCTTCGCCGGAATTATACTTTAAAATTACTATCATAAAAATACAGACAGCGTTGAAAGTCTTTTTATATAATATATAAATAAGATTATAAAATTAGAATATTTTATAATTAATATTTTAATAAAATCTAATTAAATATTACTCTATATATCTCTAAAAAGTCTTATAGATCTATTATTACATCCGAAATTATTAAATAAATAAATTTCTTAAACGATGCGATCTATTTTATTTGAATATTCATCCTCTCAATGAGAGATATATTATTAAAATTAAAGTCTTTAAATTTTATATCAGCGAAGAAATTATAGATAAGAATTAAGATATAAGATATTAATTTTATTTAGATAAAAGAAATTATAGAAGAAAAAAGATTTAAATAATAAATAAGAGAACTATATATAAGAGTTTCTTTATAAGATATTTCGATATTCTAAGATATTAAAATATTTTAAAGAAATTAATTATATTATAGAATTATATAGAAATCGAATAGAAAGTAATATTTATTAATTATATAGATTAAATTAATTCTATAGATATATTTTCTTAATAACGCGAGACTGATTTAATAAATTTTATAGACTGTAGATCTTAAATCTATCTCTAAGATATTTTATTAAAGATTAATACTCCGATCGATAAGATATCTAAATATTTTATTATATTTAAGCGAGGTATATCTACTGATGTGAAATATTATTAATAAATACTTATATCTAAGATTAATTACGTAGATTTATAGTAATATTAGATCTTTATATCTATAAAAAGATAAAGTTAGATTCTAAATAAGATAATAAATTAAGATCGGAATAGATAAGTACTTTCTTTAAGCAGAAAATATAATTTTATCCTACTAATAAGCGTTTAGATAATCTAGATATAGCTTAGCTGAAGATCTTTATACGATTTTTAAATATATATAATAGACGACTGCCGGAGTATATCTTTTCTTCGTTAAGATATTCTTATATTTATTAATTTAAGCTGAAAGTCGACTATAATTTAATTAAGAATATAATTTTTTCTGATATAATTTTAAATCTAATAGAATTATAAATATAATTATTAAGATTAATATAAGAGACTTTATTAGTCTGATCGCTGTAATTATATATTAATAATTTTAATTTAATAAATAACTAATTCGATAAGATAAATCTTAATTACGCCGTCTCTGAATACTGATATTAAGTAATTCGATTATATTTCTATCTACTGCTAACGTTAATTACGAATCAGCTTTTCGAAAATCTTCTTAACCGCAGTAGATCTTATATTAGTATAATCCGAGAACTTTCAGCTTATCTTATAGATAAGATTATTTTACTACTATCGATTAGTAATTTCGTCGTAAATATAAAGATGAGTGACTTTTATATTATAAGTAATAATAAATATATTCTAACGATTTTAAATTCTATAGATAGAGACGTAGTTGAAGGATATACTACGAATATATGAAAAAGATCCGTGGGATTTCGAGATATTAAATTAGAGATTGCGACGGAATATAATAATAGACCGAGATTTAAGATCGATGCTATTATTAAATTATTAAGATATCGTAATCGAGTAGATCGTGACGGTGAAACGCTTTAATTATAATTTTCCTTAATTTTCAGATGTTGTACTGTAATATCTTCGAAGTACGCTTATTATAATTTATATTACGATATATAAAGCAGTCTTCTAAGTATATTATATCTATATTATTAATAATATAATTTAATTAGATATAATACTTCTTCTATATTTTAATATATAATTTTTAATCTTATCGATAAATAAATTTTCTAGAAGTCTTTTTATCTACTTTTTATCTTATATCGAGATGAAGAAATAAATAATTAATATAAGATTAAATAAAGAAGAAATACTCGTAAGAGGGATTGTTCGGAAGATATCCGTAATTAAAATTACTATTCTAGATACGTTTAAAGAATATAGATTCAGAAGCTATATTTTTATTTTCAGTCTTTAAGTAGATTTATCTAATTATTACTCTTATCTATATAATTATATTTAAGATATTATCTAAAGTAATCAGTTCTATAGAACTTCTTAATTTAATTATATTTATTGAATTTATATACATCGGTAAGATAATTAACTCATCTTTTTCAGTCAGATTAAAAATAATTAGAAAACTTCTTACTACAGAATTTACGGTTATTATTAAATATATTATTAGAATCTTAAAACAATAATAAAGAATAAAAGACGATGCGGATGAAAGATATAGCTGTATATAATTATAATTATCGTTATAGATATAGAAAATTCTAATATCGCTCTATTTTATTTTTATTCTTAAAACGATTTAAATAATATATATATTTATATTATTTCTCCGTTATATAGATTCTAAATAATATAATTTAGAGAAATTTTAAAGATGAGAAAGTATGCGGGATAGAGATGTATCCTAGCTCTTCTTTATTATTAAACTTCTTAAGCTTTTAGAGATAGTATTCGTATATATATATATATCTATAATAAGATATAATACCGCTGCTATCCGATATTATAAGAGAGAAAGAGATAATAATCTAAATCAAATATTTATCTATAAGAAGTAATAAGACGGAAGTTTTATTAAATAAGATAATAAAGATAATAAAGATGGAGTGTTAAGATCGGATAGGGATAGCTATTAAATTTATAATTACGAATTATTAAATTAAAATATATCTTTCAGATTAATTTAATCAAACTATAGTATATATATTACCGAGAACGCTGATAATTAATTTAAATATTAACTATTAGTCGAACGAATGTGATTGGAGGTCAGCTATCTTAAGAAAATAAATAAGAAGTACTGATTATATCTATCTCTGATAAGATTGAATAAGTATCGTCGGCTCTTACTTCTTTCTACTTCGGCTGTCGTATCGGAATATAAGATAGAGGGAACTCTCATCACCGCGACTTCGAAATTATCTAATTAAATTAGCGCTATTTTAATTAGACTATCTATTAAAGTATTAAATCTTAGAAAAATAATAGTAGGATAGGAAAATTCTTATTATATAATTTTATATATAAATCGATATTAAGTGTAAGTATTTTATATTTCACTCATTATAAGTTATTAAATCTGAGCACAGGCTCGAATTACTAAGATGGAATAGATTGAAGTCCCTACCACACTTCCTCTATAGCTAAAGCGCAACTTCGAGAAATTAGTCTTTCCTCACTAAGTGTCAGACCCTTGCCACACCCTTCTCTTCTCCTTCTCTTTGCATTCGTCCGCGGAATTAGCAGGACAAATTTGAGGATCTATGTCTGTCAGCATCAAAAGGGGAATAGATCTGAGACATCACCCCACTTCCCTACTTTCTTATAAGAACGGAGGATCTCAGAAACTCTCCGGGAGGTCTTCAGAGATTAGTCTCTTGTCAGAATTGATCATACTTCTTGTGCTTCTCCACGCCGTCGTCCTCCCATCGTTACTAAGTCTCTACGTCTTGATATCATCTACCCGTTGCACCAATCCAGCTTGACAATATCATTTACATCTGCGGAGTACAGTTATTCACCTCCGCTTATTCATCTATACTCAAATCCAATAGATTATAAGTCCGGAAGTTAGACTTTTCTTTTTATATCTAGTGAAAACTTCGATAAGTCTATATAATAAATCTCATCTTCTATATCCTCTTCAAAATTCTATAATCCTTAATATTAAAGATTCTTACGAATATTAAAACTCCATCACTTAGAATAGATTAATTATTAAGAATTAATCGAATATTCGATTAAATTTCATCTATTAAAATAATATATAATCATAATTTTTATATTAAAAATAATAAGATTTCTCTACTTAAGAGTACGGAGAATTACTTTTGTTGAATAGATCTGATGGAATCGCGTATAATAGATAAAGAAATCTGGAATACTATTACAGATCAGCCCCCTACGAAGATCTTTATAAAGAAAGCTCCGAAGATATATAAGTATTTCCGCGAGTAGTATATCGAATTAGATCTAATAAGAGAAGAAGTAGATACTAATCGATGGAATCGACGTTAATAAGAATTAGCTCTCTCGAAATATGAGATAGAAGTCGAAGAATTAAAAGAGTGAGTGAAAATAAATTATATCGCTCTCGCGGAGATTAAAAAGAATCTTACAGCGTCCGTTTATAATATAGTAGAATTATTTATGACTGTAAAGAAGCTCTAAGAGATTCTAAAGTAGAAATTATTAGTATTATTAATAATCGAATAGCTTTAAATATATATAAAACTTTATAATATTAAATATAATAATTATCTTAATATTTAATAATATCTTATAATTATTAATAAAAATTTTAATTATCTAATAAAAGTTTTTAAATTAAAGCTTATTTCTAATTCTCTTCTCTTAATCTTTCTTCTATATTAAATATCTTTAAAATAAATAAGATCTCTCTTCTATAATAATATATATGAAAAGAAAAATTCTTTATATTAAAGAAGATAGAGATCTTTATATATTATACGTTGCGAAAGCATTACGTATTCTTAGCGCGGTCCGAAAATTTACCGTGGATGTCTGCGAACAATAAGTAGATAGTAAAAATCAGTAATAATTTCTTAAATAGAAGATTTGAGGTCTGAAATAAAGTTTTTTTTAATACTATAATTCTTATTTAAGATAGAAATCATAATGTTGATACGGTCAAAGCGCTCCGCAGTAGAACAGATCTCGGAACAGCTGTTGGAGGCTTCTATATATTTCTCAACGTTATTAATAAGATTAAAAAAGATCTCTGCGGCCGTCGAGATCTTAAAAGAAGTCTTATAGATCTTTTAGAAAGCGGTGAGGTCTGTGAAGTCTTCTCGAATCACTCTATTTATAAATTCTAAATTCTCTTACTATCTATTTTCTTAAGAATAATTAGTAGAAATATTAATTATTACTTTAGATTTCTTACTTCTTTTTAATTAAAAGATAGAGAAGGTGGAGAAGAAGAAAATGAAGAAGGAGAAGGAGAATGGATGTGGGTTGAAATTATTAAATGGAATAAGAATACAATAATAGGATTACTAAATAATGATCCATATGTAGTAAAATCATTAAAATTAGGACAAGAAGTTAAAAGAAATGTAAATGATATGTTCGACTACATTTTATATCTCCCAGATGGAACTCATGAAGGTAATGAAACTGGAAAAATTATTGAAAAAATGTCTAAAAATTAAAACAGTAATAAGTTTTACACAATACTATAAATCATAAAATAATGCGAAATACTTCCTCCAAGCACAAATAAATGCCAAATAAAATGTCCGTATGGAATTTTTTTTGAAGCATAGAAAATAGTTCCAAGCGTATAAAAAACGCCTCCAAGAGCTAAATATAGTAAAGCCTCAGTTGAAAGTAAGTTTATTAATTGATTCATTTCGGTTATTGCTAACCAACCCATAACTAAATAAATTAATAAAGAAAGTTTATCTAATTTACCTGTAAGAAATAATTTCATTATTAAACCTAAACCAGCAATACTCCATATAATAGAGAATAATCTCCAACCCGTAGTTTGTTCTAATGTAATTAAGCAAATAGGTGTATAAGTTCCTGCAATGAGTAAAAGATACCTATATGATCAAAAATTTGTGCTCTTTTTTTATGCTTTTCATGCTCTAAAGCATGATATACTGTTGATGCAGTGTAAAGTGCAATTAATGAAAACCATAAATACAAATACTCAATGTACTAAAATTTGTTACTTCTCTATTTTTAAGTAATAAAAATACCAAACCTAAAACACCTAATATAATTCCAACACCATGAGAAATAGTGTTTAAAAATTCTTCCTTATTTTTGCTATTCAATATCATTATTCCAAAATTTATTTCACTATAAAGATACTAAAACTGTATGAAACAAAAACCTCAACTTTACTTTAAAAATGATACTGAATGGAGAGCATGGTTACATGAAAATCATTCCAATTTTGAAGGTGTTTACTTAATTTTTTACAAAGTGACTAGTAAAAGTGAAAGTATGCGATGGGAAGAAGCCGTTAAAGTAGCTATATGCTATGGCTGGATAGATTCCACAGTAAAAAAACTGGATAAGGAAAGAAGACAACAATTATTTACACCTAGAAAACATAAAAGTGTTTGGAGTAAATTAAATAAATCTTATATAATAGATTTATTAGCAAACAACTTAATTCATGAAAGTGGTTTAAAAATTATTGAAATAGCTAAGCAAAATGGTTCATGGGAAAGTTTAGATGCCGTTGAAAACTTAGAAATTCCTTCAGATTTACAACTAGCATTTGATTATAATCATGGAGCTTACAAAAATTATAAAATTTTAGTAAAACCCACCAAAAAAATTATTTGTATTGGTTAAATCAAGCAAAAAAGAAGCAACTCGAAAAGGTAGAATAGAAAAATTATTGATTTATGTGATAAAAACATAAAATCAAGGTCAAATTAAAAATGTTAAAATAGTATTAAAATTTTAACAAAATAGGTTAATTTAATGTAACCAAAATATAATTTATTGTACTAAGTTTGTGATAAACAAACAAATAACTTTAACTTATGAAAAAAATGAATCTTGGAAAATTTGCTATTGTAGCAGTTTTCGCTCTTGGATTAGCTTCTTGTGAAAAAATGAAGCTTATGATGATTCTATCGCGGAATCTAACACAATTATTGATGAAATTTACAATGCAAAATCCACTGGAGAAATAATTGATGCTATTTATAATGGCAACACAGTTCAATTAGTTGAAATTGAAAATGGTAAATATCTTTTAGACGGTGACGTTGTATTAGAAAGAGAAGATTTTTTACTTCCAGGTGAAGAAGCAAACAACAGAGGTGTTTATGGTGGTGGAACTTGGCCAAATAGAACCGTTAGATGGAAATTTGCAAGTGGTGTTTCTCAAGATTTAAGAAACAAATGGAACAGTGCTAAAAACACATGGACAAATGAATTAGGTTTTACTTTTAATCAAATATCTAGTAATACTGGTGACTATATTTTAGTAGAACAAAATAGTGATGGCTCTGCTTATAGTACAAGTATAGGAAGAAGAGGTGGGCAACAAATTATTAGTGTAGATCCTAGATATTTCAGTACAGGAAGTGTTATACACGAAATAGGTCATGCTGTAGGCTTAATTCATGAGCAAAAAAGACCAGATAGAGATACTTATATTAATGTAAATTATTCGAATATTAGACCAAGTTGGAGATCTCAATATGACAAGTGTACTGGTTGTACTGCAAATGGTTCATTCGACTTCAATTCCATTATGTTATATGGAGCTAATGCAAGTAGTACAGTTGTATATAATACAAATATTCCTGCAATGACAAGAAAAAATGGAACTACTTGGAATGCTCAACGTTCTTATTTATCTTCTGGTGATAAAGCAGCAATAGATGCGTAAATATTAATAATTTTTCTAATAAATAATTAAACCGTTTAAAAAATAACTAAACGGTTTTTTATTTATTTCATAAAACTCTTAAATAGTAATCAAATAAAACATTTAACAAAGTCTATAAATATCTTGTAAAATATTTTGAAGAAATAGTTATAAGTTTACACCAACAAACAAACTAAACATGAAAAGAGCCTACTAAATTAATTTTTAGTGGGCTTTTCTATTTTAATTACCAATAATTTGATTATCCTCTTTCTTTTCTTTATTTAATAAATTAGGGTCTTCTTTTGCTAATCTATTCTTTGTTGGGATTTTATAATTTAAGGTAAAACCAAATCGTCTTGTATCTTGTTTGCTTTGAATTAATAAATCGGTTCCTACAGAACCCAACCCTTGTTGATTTGTATTTAAAATATCATCACAATTTATAGCTATAGACAATTTATCTTTCAAAAATTTCTTTGAAAAAGTAATATCTAAACTTTGACTAAAAGGTTCTCTTGCTATAAAATAATAATAATTACCACCAGTAGTACTGTAATTATAATTAGCGACAAACTTTATATTTTTTGGTAAAACTAATTGAGACATTAAATTAACAATCCAAAATCCTTTAGTCTCTAAATTTGGAATTTCATGATATTGATAACCTGTATATACATATAAGAAATTAATTTTATCAGGATTAAAATCAAATTTCATAGTTTCTTTTAGTCCTTTGGTAAACAACATATAAGGAATTGGCATACCTATATTAAAATTGTGAATTTTAAGTTCAGGAACATTTATAGTTATATTAGAAACTACATTAGTATTTTCCAAAACTCTATTAATCACTTGATTTTTTGCTACACCTAAATTATAACCAATAAATGCATAATCAAAAGCACTAATCTTAACTTCAAAATTATCAAAAATTGTAGGTTGTAATTGTGGATTCCCTGAATAATTGATATTTGGGTTTTGATAATTAGTGTTATTTGGATTTAAAGAAGAAGTACTTGGTAAATTAATCTTCTTATTATAATTTACATTAAAAAATATTTGAGGAGCAAAATTATATTGCACACTAGCATTTGGGAAAAGCCTAAACTGTTTAAATGGAATCAAATCGGTTGTTTCTGTTTTTCCTTTAATAACATAATCTTCAGTTCTTGTTCCAAGTATAAAATCAAAATTCTTATAACTCGATTGAAATTCTAAATAGGTTGCTGCTGTACTTCTAAAATAGTCTAAATTTGTTATTCCAAAACTTTCTGTTTCAAAGGTTAAATTATCATATAAAGTACCAACACTCATTTTACCTTCATCTAAAATTTTTAATTCTTGGGAATAATCAATTTTAAAATTCACATAATTTTGAACTGATGAATTGTCTAATATATTAGAATTGAAAAGTCTAGAATCTAAATTAAAATTATAATCATTTCTTATATAATTAAATCTAAAATCTAGTTTTTTATCTGAAGCATCAAATCGTTTTTGATAAGTAGCCACAGCATCTTGTCGCAGGTTTTTATTTTTACTAAAATCATCGGTTTGAAAACCTAAACCTTGACCTAAAACAAAAGAGCTATTATTGGCATAATTTACATCATAATTTAAAAGCAAACGATCTCTTTTAAAATCAAATGTCATTGCCGATTTTGCAAAGGTTGTTCTACCTATTCTGTCTGCATCTGTATTTGATAATATAGTAACAGTATTATTAGCTTCATTAGAAATGGTTGACCAAATTGCACTTTCTCTATAATTTTGCCCAAAATTTAATTGCCAACCGAAGTATTTATTTTTAGAACTCAATAACAAACTATTGTTAAATCGTGTTCTAAACTTATCATAGCTTGTAAAATTTAGTCCAGAAGAATATGTTGCACTTAAATAACTTCTAGCTCTTCTACTAGTAATAATGTTAATAATCGCACCACCAGAAGTTGCAGGAAATTCGGCACCAGGTTGTGTAATAATTTCTACTTTTTCAATACTATTTGCAGGCATTCCTTCCAAAAAAGAATTCAAATCATTTGAAGATATATTTAATGGTCTTCCATCTAAAAAAACATCTAGTTGTTTCCCTTGATACATCATTCCTGCAACATCTGAAACAATTAATCCTGGTAATTTCTTCAAACCTTCCATTACAGAACCCGAATTAAGATGTGCTTGTGATTCGAAATCAAAAATAGTTCTATCTGGTTTTTGTTCAATTGCTTTTTTCTCTTTGGTAAGAACAACTTCTTTCAACTCGACTTCTTTTTCTTTATCCTTTGCTACATTTTCTTGTGCAGAAACAGTAAAAAATCCTTGAATTACAAATACAAACAGAACAACTTTCTTAAACATCTTATATTAACTTTATCCGTTAGACTATTAAAAGCCATAATCGTTACAACTTAAATTCATAAAATGGTATATTTGGATTTAATTTAACTTTTTCATAATGGTAAAAATCTTAGCATATACTCTAATCTTGTTGTTGCATTCAATATGTATTTTTTGTCAAGACACGAAAAAATCCTTAGTAATAGGAGAAACTGTTACAATTGATTCTAAAATACTTTCACAAGAACGCATTTTAAATATTTATTTACCTGAAGGATATGAAAAAAATGATTCCATTCCTTATCCAGTAATTTATTTACTAGATGGTTCAACCAATGAAGATTTTATTCATGTTACAGGTTTGGTTCAGTTTTTCAATCTCCAACTAGGTATGCCAAAAACAATTGTTGTTGGTATTGCCAACATAGACAGAAAGCACGATTTTACTTTTCCAACAGAAATTCCCGATTTGAAAAAAGATTTCCCTACAACTGGTGGTTCAGAAAAATTTATTCGTTTTATAGCCGAAGAAATACAGCCTTTTATAACTGCTAATTATAAAGTTTCAAATAAAAAGTATCTTCTAGGACAATCTTTAGGAGGTTTATTAGCAAGTGAAATTCTATTTAAAAAACCCAATTTATTTACGCATTATCTTATTACAAGTCCGAGTTTATGGTGGGATGATCAATCACTACTACATAATGCCTCAACTTATTTATCAAAGATAGAAAAACCGCTTTATGTTTATGTTGCTGTAGGCGAAGAACACAAAGTAATGGTAAAAGATGCTAAAGCTTTAGCAACAGCATTAAAAAACATAAAAAGAACATAAAAGTAGATTTTCAATTCTTTCCAAAAGATAATCATGCTACTATTCTACATAATAGTTTATATCAAGCCTTTTTATTAGAATTTCCGTATAAAGAAAAAAAATAATGAATTTACAACCTATACTTTCTAATGAGTTAGTAATCATGAGACCTTTAGAAAAAGAAGATTTTTCAGCTATATATGCTGTAGCATCTGATAAATTACTTTGGGAACAACATCCTAATAGTGATCGCTATAAAAAGAAGTTTTTGAAGATTTCTTTCAAACTGCAATGGCATCAAATGGTGCTTTTGTTATAATCGATATTGCATCTGGTAAAATTATAGGCTCTTCAAGATATTATAATTTGAATTTAGAAGAAAGTTTAGTTGTTATAGGATTTACATTCATTAGTAGAGACTATTGGGGAACAAATTACAACCGTTCTATTAAAGACTTAATGCTTAAATACGCATTTCAGTTTGTTGAATCCGTTCATTTTCATGTTGGGAAGAATAATTTCCGTTCTCAAAAAGCTATGGAAAAATTAGGTGCTAATTTAATTCATTTAAAAACTTCAGCCATAGGAGTTGAAGAAAACCCAGTTTATGAAATAAAAAAAGAGACTTGGAATAAAGTTTAAAATTGGCATGTTTATTGTTTATACATAAAAAGTTAAAAAAATAACAGTTAGTATTAAACCTTTTTATATTTTTAATGTCTTAATCTTAAATAGTAAACTTTTAACCTATGAAAAATTTAAACCGCTTTGTTTTGCTTAGTTTAGTTACAGCAACTTTAGTATTTCAATCTTGTACAAAAGAAGAAGAGATAACTGTAAACATTGATCAAGAATTACTTTCTGCAAATGCTCAAATTGATCTTTCAAATGAATTAGACTTCTCAACGGGTCTTGATGTTGCCAATGAAAACAATACGTATTCTAGTCGAAATGGAAATACGGTAATGACTACTCCTCCGTGTGCAACAATAACTGTAAATAATACTACACCTGGAGTTTTTCCGAAAATTTTTACTGTAGATTTTGGAACTGGTTGTTTGCATAATGGTGTTGTTCGTTCTGGAATATTGACTATTACATTTACAAATTATTTTGCAAATTTTGGTAGCCAAATGACAGTTGAACGAACAAATTACTATGTAAATAGTAGAAAAATTGAAGGTACAGTTGTTTATCAAAATCAAACTACTAATTCTCAAATTCCAAAATGGACTAGAACAGTTACTAATGGACAAATTACGACTATTACTGGAGCAATTTTTACTTTTTCGGGAACAAGAACAGTTCAACAAACAGAAGGAGTAAGCACATTAGCTTTAGGAGACAATGTTTATGAAGTACTTTCTGGAACACATACAGTAAACAGACCAAACGGAACTTCATTAACTGTTACAGTTGTTGAAAAATTAATTAAAAAATATTCTTGTAATTATATCTCACAAGGTAAATTAAATTTACAAGGAAGTCTGCTAGACGGAATTTTAGATTATGGCAATAATACTTGCGATAATGAAGCAACTTACACACACTCAAATGGTGTTGTTTACAATATATCTTTATAAAACCAAAAATTATAAAAAAATTAAAGTACGCTAAACTTATTCAAATAGTTTAGCGTTATTTTTTTTGTTTTATGTATATTTATAAATCCAAAATTTTAATGTATTAAAATGAATTTATCTATAGAAACTCCTGCTTTACTTTTCTCAGCAACTTCATTAATTTTATTAGCTTATACCAATAGGTTTTTAACTATAGCCCAAATAATAAGAAATTTGAAGAAGACTTATGATGAAGAGGAAAATAAAATTATTTTATTAGAAATCAAAAATCTTAATCTTAGATTAACATTAATTCGATACATGCAGTTGTTTGGAGTTTTATGCTTGTTTTTATCAGTATTTGCAATGTTATTATTATTTATAGGAAAGCAACTTGTAGGTATTTATTTATTTGGATTATCACTTTTAAGCTTACTTGTTTCACTGGGAATGTCATTTTGGGAAATAAGCATTTCTGTAAAAGCTTTACGTTTACATTTAAGTGATTTAGAAGAAAAGTAATTACACAAAAACTTGTTGCAAGGCTATTTTTAATTTTTCTATCTCAAAAGGTTTCCACAAAAAGCCACTAAAATGATTCGTTTCATAATTTTGAGCAGTTAACATAGTGTCAGCTGTAAGAGCAATTACTGGAGTTTGAGTATTTAGATTTGTAGTTGTTTTTATTATTCTAGTTACATCAAGTCCATTCATATCTGGCATGTGAATATCCATTAAAATAAAATCATACTTTATATTTTTTACCTTTTCTAAAGCTAAAGTGCCAGATTCTACATGCTCTGATTTTATTTCCCATTTGAAAGTAACTTTTTAAGTAAAACAGCATTAATTAAAGTATCTTCAACTATTAATACTTTTTTACCTTTCAAATTTATATTTAGCAAATTATCATTTTGTTCTAAAATAGTATTCTTAGTTGTTTTTAATTTAGCCACTTTTAAAGTAAAGTAAAAAGTAGAACCTTTTCCCATTGCACTCTTAACATTTATTTCTCCACCATGCAATTCAATTAATTTTTTCACAATAGCTAAACCTAAACCTGTTCCACCTTGCCTTCTGGTTAAAACGGGTTTTACTTGTGAAAAACTTTCAAAAATTTCAGCAATATTTTCTTTTGAAATACCTTCTCCAGTATCTTTTACTTCAAATAAAATAGTGTCATATTTTTTGGAAGACTTAACCTTATGTAATGCAAGTTCAACACTACCTTCATCAGTAAATTTAATAGCATTACTAATTAAATTATTTAAACTTGAGTGATTTTAGTTTCATCTAAATTATACAAATACTTTTCATCAATATCAGAAGTTAATAGCAATGACAAACCTTTATTTTCAGCTTGTTTACTATATACATTCTTAATATTGTGTATTAATTGAAATAGATTTACTGTATTAAGTTCTAATTTCGATTTATTCGAATCTAATTTTGTAAAATCTAATACATCATTTACTATTTTTATTAGGTTTGATGATGCAAATTGCAAACTATTTAAAAGATCCTTACCTTCATCATTGATTTCGTCTTTAAGTAGTGCTACGATAGAAGTTATTGCGTTTAAAGGAGTTCTTATTTCATGACTCATTACAGATAAGAAGTCTTGTCTAGATTTAAGAGCCAACAATTCATCTTGTCTCTTTTTTTCTAACATTTCTCTTTTCTCTTTTTGAATTTGGTTATCTTTTTCTATAGTTTTCATTTTCAAAATAAAATCGTAATTTTCAATTACTTTTCTAGTTTGAATATTAATTAAGGATTCTTTTTCTTTTATATAATACTCTAAATATTCAATGGCTAATTCAACTTTATTTATCTTTTTATATATGTTATAAACCAATTTAAAAAGCTTAATATTAATCATAGTAATATTATGCTCAGATGTCAATTTTATTCCATCTAAAGCAAACTGAATTGCTAATTCATATTTAGTATCTTTAAAATAGAGTTCACCTAATTTAGTATAACACATGGAAAGCCCCATGATATCACCCATTTCTTTGTGAATGTCAAGTGCTTTTTTAAAATCTTTTTCTGCTTCAATTAATTTATTTAATCGTAAAAAAACTTTTCCACGACCATATATAGCAAAAGCTGAACCTCTAATATCTTTTGTTTGTTCTTTTAACTCAATTGATCTTTCTATTATTTGCATAGAAAGTTTGAATTTATCTTTTTTAACTAATAAACCTGAAAGATTATTGTAAACATTAGATTCTAGATTTAAATCACCTACTTTTCTTGCAGCTCTAATACCATTTTTGTAAGATATAATAGCATTTTTTTCATCACCAATATACTCATATACTGTACCAAGAGATTTTTCTGTTCGAGATACACTTGCAAAATCGTTATTTTTATGATAGATTTTTTAAAGCATCAATTAAACAAACTAATCCCATGTGGTAATCGTTTGTTTTATAATAAACTGCAGCTAAACTATATTTAGAATCGGCAACACCTATTTCATCGTTTAGTTCTTCAAAATAACCTATTGCTTCATTTGCAAAAGAAGTAGCGATATCAGTTTTACCTAATATCATATTATACAAAGAAAGCCTACTCATACATTTTGCTATGCAGGGTAGATTTTTCTTTTTTTTACTTATTTCTAAAGCATTTTCAGCTAGTTCCAAACTTCCTTTAAGGTTGCTTGTTCTTATCTCATGTGCTTTATTTAATAGTAAGAGTACTTGGTTAATAGTCTTTTTAATAGGTAAAATGTTTTAATTTATAAATGATTTGGGATAACAAAAATAAAATAAAAATTTTATATTCTCTGTAAAAAAAATAAAAAAATAAAACCTAACTACTTAAAAGCAAAATAATTATACAAAAAAAAGATAATATATATCTTTTTACATTCTAAGAATTCATGATAATACTAAGGTAAATTGGCATTCCAATTGTAATATTGATAGGAAAAGTAACTGCTAAAGCCATTGGGATAAAAATACCAGGATTTGCTTTAGGAACAGCGATTTTCATTGCTGCAGGAACTGCAATATAAGAAGCACTTGCAGCTAAAATAGCCAACATAAAACGGTCTCCAATATTATGTGTTACAAAACCACTTAAGTAAGCAAAAACAAATTCCCATTAATTAAAGGAGCTACTATTGCAAAAGCAACTGTAAATTTTCCGCTTTTTAAAAAATCTTTAAGCTTTCTTCCACTTTGAATTCCCATATCTAAGAGAAATATTGCTAAAAAACCTTTAAAAATATCGGTTGTAAAAGGTTTTATACCCATAGCTTGTTTATCACTTGCTAATAACCCAATTATTAAACTTCCTAATATAAGTAGTACACTTCCATTTGTAAAAGAATGTTTGACTATTTTTAAAAGTGATTGCTCTGGATTTGCTGCACTTTTTTTAGCAAATACTTTAATTAATATTACTCCAACAATAATTGCTGGTGCTTCCATTAATGCCATAACTGCAACCATATGACCATTAAAACTTATTTTTGTATTTCTAGAAATGAAACTGCTGTAACAAAAGTAACCGCACTTACTGAACCATAAGCAGCAGCAATTGCACCCGAATTTGAAATAGATAATTTTTCCTTTAGAATAAAAAAAACATAAATTGGAATTATTAGGGCTGTAATTATTCCAAAAATAATACACCATATAATATCCATTGAAAATTCGCTATGAGCCAATTCTTGACCACCTTTAAAACCAATGGAAAACAAAAGATATAGCGAAATAAATTTAGAAGAATTTTCTGGAATACATAAATCACTTTTGAGACGGACAGCTATAATTCCTAAAATAAAAAAAAGTAAGGCTGGATTTGTTAAATTGTCGAGTAATAAATTTAAGTTCATAATTTAGTTTTGGTTGTTTATTGATGCTCTTTTTAGTCTGTCGTTTATTGTTATTCCTAAATCTTTTTCTCGGAAAAAACTACTTACTATAATTTCTGGTTGCAATTCATCAGCTAAGAGTAATGTTTTGTATAAATTTGAAGCAGCTTCAGTAATATTACCCTTTTCTGAAAGCAAAAATTGATTTTTAATTTTATCATTTTCAATTCTTTTGTTAAAACCAATGAAAACAATGTTTTGATGTTGTGAATCTTTTATTAACTCTTCTGGACTATTTACTACATAAAAAGGAGTTAAAGGAGAATAATGTTTAGAGAACATTCCTGGTACAATTACTGCACTTGTTTCTTTATTTTTAATTGAAACTTTACCAACTACTTTTTCAATTCTTTCAATGGCTAAAGCTCCTACTCTATAAACAATAGGTTCACCCATTTCAAAACCTACTATTGTTGACTCTAATCCATCTTTACAAGATCCTCCATCTAAAACAAATGGAATTTTGTTTTGAAAATAATTCTCAACATGTTCAGCAGTAGTTGCACTAATTCTATTTGAAGGATTTGCACTTGGAGCAGCGATGGGAAAATCTAATTGTTCAAGTAATTTTAGGGTTAAAAGATGATTGGGTACTCGTATTGCAACTGTTTCTTTATTTGAAGTTATATAATTTGGAACAATTGCTGTTTTATTCAAAACTAAAGTTAACGGTCCTGGCCAAAAAGCATTTGCTAATAACTTAGCTTTCACAGGAATGTCACTTGCATATTTATATAATTCTTTAATTGATTTTATGTGAACAATTAAAGGATTATTTGAAGGACGACCTTTAATTTTATATATTGATTGTATTGCTTCTTCGTCAAAAATATTTGCTGCTAAACCATAAACCGTCTCTGTAGGTATCGCAATAACATTATTTTTTTCTAACCAATAAGCAGCGCTATTTACGTTTGTACTTTTTTCCATTTAATGTTAAGGATTACAATAATCACAATAAGTTGGATCTTCTTTACTTTTATTATTTGGATGTATTTTTAATTCTTCAAAATCACAATTTTTACATTTATATAAGTGACTGAGTGTACTTTTTGTAGGTAAATTACATAATTCGCAAGGCAAACCAGCATTAATTTTTACAACATCAAACCCTGGAAAATTACAATTAGGACATAAATTTTTGATTTTAGCAATCAATTTATGAGTTACATTTTCAATTACTTTCATTCTAGTAGGATTGAACATTGCTCTCATGTCTGTCTCCACAATAACCGTATCGAACTCGCTTTTGATTTGTAAAAATGCTTTTTCTAAATCTTCATAAGTAATGATTCCTTTCTTAATATATTTAGCATTTTTGTGAGAAGATTTAAGTATTAAACCATGAGAAGGAAATTGAACTTTTGTCGCAAAATATTCTACTTCATTATAAGATTTAACTTCTTGACTATTAAAATTTGTTTCTGTTGTAATTTCTCTTGCTAGAATTTCAAGATTATTTTTTTTGTCTAGTAACAAAATTAATTCATCATTTGTAGCAGCAAAAAAAAAAGAAGGATGCGGTCCAAAAGAACCTTCAGTAGCGACTACTAATTCAAAATTGACTTTCTCTAAACTTAAAAGGCATTTTTTTCGCAATGTTTTTAGGGCATCCTCTTCTCTTTCTTTTTCTCCACAAAAAGTACCTAAACTATCGGTATTAAATTTTGAATTTAGTACCACTTTTAGTCCTAATTGTTTTTCTAGTAATGGTTGAATAACTAACTCTTTTTTATGTTGAGTTGCTATTACTATTTCTCTACCTTCAAAAAAATTCACTTATTGAGTCAATTTTAATGTTATATTTCCATCTATACTTATCTTAAGATTTTTATCCTCTAATTCTTCAAGAAAAGATTCCAAGTTATCTCTAGATAATTCTAATTCTTTAATTCTTTCTTTAGAGTGTATATTGTTCGTTTTATTTCGTTCAGTTTTGCTAAATAAATCTAGTTGATGAAACTTAATTTTATCATTAATCAAAGTGAATAAAATATTTCTTGCCTCAGCAGGAGAAAATTGACCTTTAACTAATTTGAATTCGTGATTATCTTTCATACTTATTAATTTTAGAAAACTTATTAATTTTAGAAAACTTATTAATTTTAGAAAACTTATTAATTACACTTAGAAATAATAAAATAGTCAATCCGAGAACATTATATTCTACATATATACTTTCCGTTTTAGAAAGCAAAAAGAAAGTAATGCACACAATTAAAAATGCAATTATTAAATTATCTTTCATTTTTATTTATTTATTTATTTATTTATTTTTTATAATGCAAATTTGAGATATTT
>JAAURU010000339.1 GCA_012032075.1 Flavobacterium sp. | reverse complement strand
TTTGAATTCCAAAAGCTCTAGTAACAGGACTGTTATTTGGAGATAATAATACTTCAGTAGCACCACTAGAATTGAAATTAGTAAACCTTAAATTATAATAAATTTGTGCTAAAGAAGGTGCTCTAAATCCTGAACTTACTGAGCCTCTTACATTAAATTTATCAGTTATTTTATACCGTGAAGCTAATTTTCCATTTAAGGTTGAACCAAAGTCACTATAATTTTCAAAACGAATAGCTGTGCTAACAAGAAATTCCTTTGTAACATCAAGTTCAGTATCTATATATAAAGAAAGGTTGCTTCTATTTTTTGTAAGCTCATTTGCTAAACTATAACCAGGAAATCCTTGAGAGCCACCAGGTCTTGGATTTCCAGAAATAGGATCGATAGGAATTGTTTGATTAGCTGGATCAGTTACTACTTGTCCATTTACATCATAGGTGGCATAAGAAGCTTCTTCTCCTGCAAAAATACTAAATTGTTCTGTTCTATATTCTGTACCAAGTGCTAAATTGAATCCTTTAAGAATCGTTTCGTAATTTTTTGAAAAATCAAAGTTTATAGTATTCTGACTTAAACTGTGACCACCAGCATCAAATTCTGTTGGAGAAGCATCTTCTAAAGAAGCATTAAGTGTTCCTTTTATAGTATAATGAAATAGATTTTTACCAAAGGTATTACTAATGTCTATATTCCATCCATTATCTGTCTTTGTTCTTATTCCAGAAGCAATAGAAGTATCAAATATTACTGATGTTATTCGAGGTGTAAAACCACTAGGGTAAATACTTTCAACTACTCTTTCACCATCATTTCTAGTAAAAGCATAAGCATCTGTATTTCTATAATTTCTTCCACCAAAAACATAAAAGGTTGTTTTATCAGAAATTTTAGATTCAACATTGGTAAAGAAATTAAAACCATTTATTTCAGCTTCTCCAAACCCTTTTCTAAAATCATATCCTGGTCTAAGTGTCTTGTTTTTATTGATATATTCCAAGGTGAAATTGGCAAACCCTTCTTCTCCTAATTTAACACCATAATTAGTTCCAATTTTAATTGAACCACCATCAAAATTCTGATTTTTCCCAAAAGAATTTCCATTTCCATTTTGGTCTAAACGATTACCATCGGTATTTGCAGTTCCAGGAAGAAAATCTCCTTTGGCATTTGTATTATAAGCTCCATAAGTTATATTTCCTGAAACACCTTGGTTATTATCATTCAAAACAATATTAATTACACCAGCAATGGCATCTGAACCATATTGAGCAGAAGCACCATCTCTTAAAATTTCAATTCTTTTAATTGAAGTTGCAGGAATTGCATTCAAATCGGTTCCCGTGTTTCCTCTTCCTCTTGTTCCAAATAAATTAATTAAAGAAGATTGATGTCTTCTTTTACCATTATTAATACTAATGTTTGATCAGGACCTAAACCTCTTAATGAAGCAGGGTCAACATGATCAGCTCCATCTGAGCCTGATTGCTTATTAGCATTAAAAGAAGGAGCAACATATTGTAAAAGTTGATTGATTTCTATTTTACCACTTTGAGTAGTAATATCTTTTACATCAATGATATCAATTGCTACTGGAGATTCAGTAACAGTCCTCTTTGAGCTTCTGGAGCCTACAATTTGAATCTCTTTTAGCTGTTGTCCTTCAATTAAAACAACATTTATTACTGAAAGTTCTGTAGATTTTCAATAGTATTAAATCCAATATAACTAAAAATAAGAGTGGCACCTTCTTCAACTGTGATTATAAAATCCCCATTCAAATCGGTAATTACACCATTTTTAGTGTTTTTCTCAATTACATTTACACCAAATAAAGGTTCTCCAAAATCATTTTTTACAGTTCCAGTAATTTCTTTTTGTGAAAAAATTAATTGTACTGTGGTTAATAGCAGTAATAGCATTAAATTTTTCATAAAATTTTGTTTAATTATTTGTTAAAACAAATATAAGATAAAAATAATATAATTGCTTTTTGGAGTTGAAATAATAAATCATTAATATTAAAGCAACTTTGACACTTTGTAACTTTTAAAGTATATTTGCAAACTTTAAAAATGAATTCGTTATAAAAAATATATCATGAAAGCAGGAATTGTAGGCTTACCAAATGTTGGAAAATCAACACTATTTAATTGTTTGTCAAATGCAAAAGCGCAAAGTGCAAATTTTCCATTTTGTACTATTGAACCAAACATAGGAGTTGTAAACGTTCCTGATCCAAGAATAGCTCGTTTGGAAGAATTAGTGAAACCAGAACGCGTTCAAATGGCAACAGTTGATATTGTTGATATTGCAGGTTTAGTTAAAGGAGCTAGTAAAGGAGAAGGTTTGGGGAATCAATTTTTAGGAAATATTAGAGAATGTAATGCTATTATTCATGTATTGCGTTGTTTTGATAACGATAATATTGTTCACGTAGATGGAAATGTAAATCCTATACGTGATAAAGAAACGATTGATATTGAGTTACAATTAAAAGATTTAGAAACCGTTGAAAAACGTTTAGAGAAAACAAATCGTGCAGCAAAAACTGGAAATAAAGAAGCACAAGTAGAAAAAACTTTGTTAGATAGAATTAGAGAAACTTTATTGCAAGGGAAATCGGCTAGAACAGTACAACCTCAAAATCAAGATGAAGAAGAATTAATGGAAGAGTTTCAATTAATTACTTTAAAACCTGTTTTATATGTTTGTAATGTAGATGAAGCTTCTGCTGTTTCTGGAAACAAATATGTGGAGCAAGTAAAAGAATTGGTAAAAGACGAAAATGCAGAAGTAATTGTACTTTCTGTAGGAGCTGAAGCAGATATTACCGAATTAGAAAGTTATGAAGAACGTCAAATGTTCTTACAAGATATGGGGTTAACAGAACCAGGTTCGGCAGTTTTAATTCGTGCAGCTTATAAATTATTAAACTTACAAACTTATTTTACAGCTGGTGTAAAAGAAGTAAGAGCTTGGACGATTAAAGTTGGAGATACTGCTCCAAAAGCAGCAGGTGTAATTCATACAGATTTTGAAAAAGGATTTATTCGTGCTGAGGTTATTGCTTATGAAGATTATTCTAATTATGGCTCAGAAGCAAAAGTAAAAGAAGCTGGAAAATTAAGAGTTGAAGGAAAAGAATACATTGTAAAAGATGGAGATGTAATGCACTTTAGATTTAATGTGTAAATAATTAACTATTTCTATTATATTTGCTAAAAAAATAAATAAACAAATGTTAAAAATGAAAAAAATCAAAAACGTTATGTCAAGTCTTTTAAAAGTAACTCTATTAGGAGTTTTACTATTTAATGTAAGTTGTTCAAAAGAAAATGATGTTGAAGAAGTGGCATCAAATTTTTTAACTCATGTCAATAATTTAGAGTTTAAAGAAGCTAAAGAATATTGCGATGAGAAAACAGGCTCAATGATTGGTATGTTAGAAAGTTTAAGTGCAATGGCAAAAGATATGCCTAAAGAAGAAAAAGCAACTTTTAAAATAACAGGTTCTGAAATAAAAGATGATGTAGCAACCGTGAAATACAATCAAACTAAAGGTGGAGAAACTAAAGAAGAAAAATTAATTTTGAAGAAAATTGATGGAAAATGGAAAGTTTCTATGAATAAAGAAGATGTAAATAAAGAAGACGGTAAAGTTCCAGCAATGGATATGGAAGATACTGAGCCAATTGAAGATTCTACTGCAGTTGAAGAAACTTCAATCGAAATGGATTCAGTGAAATAATTCTTTTCTATTTACAAATAATAAATTCCAAAAATGAAAAAGCTATTAAAAAATGGCTTTTTCGTTTTTGGAATTTTTTTATTAGCCTTAATTATAGGTTATAAATTCTTTTTTTATTTAGATAATAAAGAAGAAAAACAGCAAGTTACTAAAAATAAGAGCCTCGTTAGATTGACAACTTCTGATATAGAAAATTACAAGAAGGAGATATTATTTTAAGACGAGGTTATGGTTATTTTAGCGATATGATTGCCTCTCATTTGAATACAAAAGGTTTTGATGTTACCGGGATTGATTTAAGCGAAGACAGTATTGATGAAGCCCTGCAATCAGCATCTGAAATGCTGCATTTTTACCTGCATGATATGCGCCTGCCTTTCTGGATAAATTATTTTGATTACGCTTTTAATTTTTTTACCAGCTTTGGTTATTTTAAAACCCGGCGTGAGCATGATAATGCTATACGAACAATTGCACAATCCATAAAGCCCGGGTTGGTTTTTTTGTAATTGGATTATTTAAATACACATTTTGCCGAAGATCATATTATACACCAATCGGAAAAGGAAATTGACGGCATTAA
>JAAURU010000338.1 GCA_012032075.1 Flavobacterium sp. | reverse complement strand
GCATTTCACTAGGTTTTGTTTTGGCTGCTGTTGTTTTTACAATCTTACGTTGGTTGGCTACAATTCCAACAGCCCAACCATCAAGACGAGCATAACCAGTAATTAAAGACTGACCATAACCAGCTTTATACTCATCAAATTCGGAATTATCTACTAAGCGATTGATAATTTCCATCATATCGTATTGTTCGTTTCTAGCTTTGGGTAAAATTCCGTAAATATCTTTTTCGTTTAAAGCTGGTTTTTGAGCTTTAATACGATTAAAACCTGCTTTGTCAAAATCACCTATTTTTCCAACGATATTTTTAATTCTATTTAAAGCATCTGCATCATCTTTCGCTTTAAAATCGGTTACACCAGAAATTTCGCAATGTGTTGTAGCTCCTCCTAATGTTTCATTGTCAATGCTTTCTCCAATTGCAGCTTTAACTAAATAACTCCCAGCTAGGAAAATACTTCCAGTTTTATCTACAATAAGTGCTTCATCACTCATAATAGGTAAGTAAGCACCACCAGCAACACAACTACCCATTACAGCTGCAATTTGAGTAATTCCCATACTACTCATAACCGCATTATTACGAAAAATGCGACCAAAATGTTCCTTGTCTGGGAAAATTTCATCTTGCATAGGTAAGTAAACTCCAGCTGAATCTACCAAATAAATTATAGGTAATCTATTTTCAATCGCAATTTCTTGTGCTCTTAAATTCTTTTTCCCAGTAATTGGAAACCAAGCTCCTGCTTTAACAGTTGCATCATTAGCAACCACAATACATTGTTTTCCTTGAATGTATCCAATTTTAACAATCACACCACCAGAAGGACAGCCACCATGTTCTACATACATTCCATCTCCAACGAAAGCACCTATTTCAATACATTTTGCTTTTTCATCTAATAAATAATCAATGCGTTCGCGAGCTGTCATTTTACCTTCAGCATGTAATTTATCGATACGTTTTTGTCCGCCTCCCAATTTGACTTGGGCAAAACGTTGTTTTAAATCGGAAACTAAAAGTTTATTGTGGTCTTCGTTTTTGTTGAAATTTAAGTCCATGTATGGTTTGTTGTTGTATTTTTAATTGGTTCGCTAAAGTACGAAAAGAAAAAGAAATAGTAAATAGTGATTAGTAATTAGTGAAAAGTGATTAGTGAATAGCTCATTTTATAGATTTCTCAAATTTCCCAAATTTGTATTTCTTTTTACTAATAAAGAAACAAGCATACTCTAAGATCGAATCTTCATTAAAACTTCATTTTGTATTTTCAAAACCTTAATCTCTTCTTTTAACGCTTCTAGTTCTTCGTTTTTATGTTCGTTACCTGTGAAAGTATTTGGTAACTGATTGGCAATGTCTTGAAAAAAGTTGTGTTCCAAAGCATAGCAAAGTTCAATTAAGATTCCCGTTTGAATGCTCTCATTTTGAGTGTATTTTAAGATGGAAACACCGTCTCTATTGATGGCTTTTCCTAATTCGGACTTATTGATTTTATTTTTTGATATAATATCACTTAATAATTTACCTGTATCGATGTTGTTTTTACTTTTTTTCATAATATTATATCTTTAATGCTCAAATTTAATACTTTTTATATTTAAATTAATGCTAATAATATTATTTTATAAATTAAAAGTGTATAAATTAAGGTTATTAATAACAAAATATATATTAAAAGTAAATTTTTTAATATATTTAGTAAGTAAATTAAAGTTAAGAGTATGGTTTTATAGTTCTAATCCATGATGTAATCACTTATCAAAGATATAGATATAGTAAAAGTAAAGGTTGCTAATGTGCAGAAAGTTTTCGTTATTTAGAAAAGTTATTTATTTATTATAAATTAACGATAAAAGTCATGAATAATATAGCTAAAATAAACCTTTCTAATATCAAAAAATGCGATCAATATTGGGAAAATATGCCTGAAAATAAAAAGGGTAGATTTTGCTTAAAATGCAACAATACAATTATTGATTTTAGAAAAAGTACAGATGCTGAAATTGATCAGACACATGCTTTTTCAGAGCATAAAGTTTGCGGATTGTATAGAAAAGAACAATTGGAGTTTTCTTCAAAAAGTATTGAAAAAAGAAAAAGAACTAGTTGGAAAACCATTTATATTGAAGTTTTTAGTTTTTTAAGTCTGCATCATTATAGTCAAGAAAAAAAACAGAAACTGATGTCGAACAAACTGATAAGAAGTTAGATGTATTGCCTAAAAAAATCTTAAAAAATCAGGTTCAAGATAGTACTATTACAAAAGAAAAAGTATTTATTTCTGGAATTATTACAGATGAAAAAAAATACCACTTCCTGGTGCTTATGTTATAATTATTGGAACAAAAATAGGAGTAAGTTCTGATCATAATGGTTTTTATAAAGTAGAATTAACAGATTTGATGGAAACCATAGAAGAAATTCAGATATCTTATCAATATATAGGTTATGAAAAAATAGTTTTAACTTATGAAAAAGCTTTTTTTGAAAAAATGAAAATAAAACTATAGATGTTCAATTTAAGGAAGAAAATATAAATATGATATCTTTTTATGTGTATGAAAAAATACCACTTCATAAAAGGATTTGGTATAAAGTAAGAAATGTATTTAGAAAAAATAGTATGCAAACGAATTACCAATTTAGAAAAGCCTCTCTTACAGAAATTCCTCAAATATGGGAAATTCTACAGCAAGCTATTCAAAGAAGAAAAGAAGAAGGCAGTAACCAATGGCAAGATGGGTATCCTAATCCTGAAGTAATACAAAAAGATATTGAAAATGGAGTTGGTTTTGTATTAACTGAAAATGAAACTATAATTGGTTACACAGCAGTTTTAATAAATGACGAACCCGAATATGAAAGAATAGTAGGGAAGTGGTTGACTAATGAAGATTTTGTAGTATATCACAGAGTTGCAATTGCACAAAACTACTTAGGAAAAGGTCAAGCTAAAAAGATGCTTACCTATATTGAAAATTATGCATTTGAAAATAAAATCTATAGTGTAAAAGCCGATACTAATTTCGACAACAAGCCTATGCTAGCTCTTTTTGAAAAACTAGGTTATACCTATTGTGGTGAAGTGTATTTTAGAGGAAGTGCTAGAAGAGCTTATGAAAAGTATTAAAAAAAATAAGACTTTGATTTTTTATATACAGATTAAACTATAAATTATGATATTTGATAAATAAATATAGAAAACTAATGAAATATAAATTTTTTACTATTGTTTTAATTTTTTTGCTTTTTTTCTTGTAATGATAAAATAAATTCTGATTCGTTAAAAAATAAAATAGTATTAGAGGATACTATTGTACAAAATGAAATTCTTGTTGAAAACAAGTCAAACGAATTTTTAGATTTATTTTTAGAAAGGAAACAGGATATTCTTTTAAAATTAGATAAACTAACTAACGAAGAAGCTAATATTTTGTATGAAAAATATTTTAAATCTAATGAATTACTTTTAGTCTAAAATATATGAAAGCGAATCGAGCTTACTAGATAATTACTACGCTGTAGAAGTGAATAAAAGAGAAGATGTTGAGGGTTTAATTAAGAGATTAGAAGAGCATCAATTACGTATTGAAGATATTGGAGAAGGTTATGTAGAAATTTCAACAATTCCAGATTTTTATTACAGGATATTCAAAAATCATGTAACTGATGATTATAAAAGTTATTTGTATATAATAAGCGAAGAAAATAAAGAACTCTATTCGGCAGATGCTGGTCTTGCAATTAGTTTTAAGGATTTAGGAGATAGAATAATTGCATGGGAAAATTTTATTGAAAAATTTCCAAATTCTACTTTAGTACAAAGGGTGAAAGAAGATTATAAAGCCTATCAATTTGATTATTTAGTGGGTATGGATAACACACCTACAACCGAAAAATATTCAGATAAGGAGGAAATATATATTTATGAAGAAAACCTTGCAGAGTTTAATCGTTTTCTTAAAGAACATTCAAATAGCCCAACAAGCAAATTAGTTAAGTGGTATTTAGAGAATTTTAAAGAAGAGAAAGTTGTAGAAAAAATAATTGAGATACAAAATGAAATTTAAAAAACGTTAAAATCAAATTTGTTTTTTTTAGTAAAAAAAATGTTAAATTAGAATTGTTTTTAAAAATGGGAATTCATTTTTTGAGTTGTTTTCAATAGAAAAGCAATCAGTTTAAAATAAATTTTAAGGTTTCAAATATAGTTTAAAACTTTGCACTTTTTGTATTTCCCTTTCAGGTTCAAAAAACTTTGACACGAATTACAAGAATTTACAAAAATTAATTAGTGCTAATTAGTGAAATTCATGTAAAAAAATAGTTCTAGAATTTTG
>JAAURU010000337.1 GCA_012032075.1 Flavobacterium sp. | reverse complement strand
TAGATGGTGGTTTCTATCTTTTGGGAATAAAAAAGAACATTTTAATGCTAATTTATTTTAAAACTACCATGGCAAAGCCAAAGTCTAAGCCAATCCTTGTCAAAATTATTAGCAGTAAATGCTGTCAACGTTTATTATTTAGAAAAACTTTTAGATGTTGATACTTATAATGACATTGAAAAATTATAAACTCTTTTAGAAAGGTTTATGACTTTCTATTTCAATTGTTCTTAAAAATAATTGCATCTATAGAAAGGTTTTTTATTTATTTTACAGAAATTATTTCTTCGCTATTTTTATCCAATTTCTACAACAAAGGTTCTCCCATAAGTATATAATTTATTTCTTTTTTAATTCTGATTTTTCAGAAAACAAAATAATTATATACAAACAAATAATATGAGGCAAATATATGTTTTCTTCCTACTCGCATTGTCGTGTTTAGGCTATTCTCAAATAACAATTAAAGGTAAGGTTACCAGTAAAACAGATGGTACTGCATTACCTTATGTAAACATCACTTCAAAATCTTCAAACGGCACAACTTCCGATGAAAACGGAATGTATTCGATACAAATAACAACAACTTCAGATAAACTAGTGTTTTCTTATTTAGGTTTTAAAACACAAACTATCGTTGTTGGTAATCAAAAAATCATAAATGTAGAGTTACAAGAAGATGCAGAAAATCTACAAGAAGTTGTGGTTACTGCATTAGGTTTAAAAAGAGAATCTAAAGAATTAGGCTACACTGTTCAAACGTTACAATCGAAAGATTTAGATGAGGTTAAAACAGTTAATTTTTTAGACAACTTAGCTGGAAAAGTAGCTGGTGTAACTATAACCCAAGGAGCAACAGGTGTTGGTTCTTCTTCAAAAATAACTATTCGTGGAGAAGCTTCTTTTTCAAATAATAATCCATTGTTTGTAGTGGATGGAATTCCTATTAATAATGAAACTGTTTTTAATTTTACCAATGAAGCTGCAGCTGGTTTCCAAGAAATCGATTATGGAAACGGTGCAATGGAAGTCAACCCAGATGATATTGAATCGGTTACGGTTTTAAAAGGACCAAGTGCTGCTGCTCTTTATGGAACAAGAGCTTCAAATGGTGTGATTGTAATAAAAACAAAAGACGGAAACAAGAAAAAAGGATTATCAGTAAGTTTCAACACTTCTCTTACGGTTGATTCAGCATTCAAATTACCAGAATTTCAAAATGAATATGGTCAGGGGAATTCAGGACAGTTTGCTTTTGTAAACGGTTTAGGTGGTGGAACAAACGATAATATTTCCTATTCTTGGGGACCTCGTTTAGATGTTGGTTTACGTATTCCGCAATTCAACAGTCCTGTTCAATTAGCTGATGGTTCTTTTGTAAGAGGTGGAGATACGGCATTATATAGTGGTTTGCCAATTACTCCAACACCTTTCATCTCACATCCTGATAATTTAAAAAACTTTTATGAAAACGGAACAACTACCATTAATAATGTGTCGATTTCTAACGGATTTGACAAAGGAAATTACCGTTTGTCTTTTACCGATTTAAGAAGTGAAGCTATTATTCCTGGAGTTAATTTAGACCGAAAAACGGTTGCCACAAAACTGAATTTTGAACCATCTAATAAAACGACGGTTTCTACTGCTATAAATTATGTAAATTCTACTAGTTACAACAGACCTTCAAATGGTTATGGAAGTGAAAATGTAAATTATTCATTAGTAGCTTGGGGACCAAGATCTTTAGATATTGGTGCTTTAAAAGACTATTGGCAACCAGGTTTGGAAGGAATCCAACAATATTCATTCAATTATACTTTTTTTGATAATCCTTATTTTATTTTATTGGAAAACAGAAATTCTTTTGAAAGAGATAGAATTTTTGGAAACATGCAACTGAAACAAGAAATTGTGAAAAATCTAAGTATTACCGTTCGTACAGGAATGGATTACAGTACAGAAGTTCGACAAATGAGACGTAATTTCAGTAGTAACCGTTTCAAAAATGGTGGTTATGCAGAACATGATGTAAAATACAGAGAAATAAACACCGATTTTTTGCTAAACTATACTAATACATTTGGTAAGCTATCATTCGATGCTTCTTTTGGAGGAAATCGTATGGATAGAAATGCCTCAACAAAACAATCACAAACAGTTAATTTGGCTCAGTCAGGTATTTTTAATCTGAATAATGCTGCTTCTCCTATTGAAGTGTTCCAATTTGAAAGTAAAAAAAGAATTAATTCACTTTACGGAATCGCAAAATTAGGCTACAAAGATTATTTATATCTAGATATTACTGCAAGAAATGATTGGTCAAGTGCTCTAGCAACTCCATTTTCAGTTAGTGGCACTTCTTTTTTCTATCCTTCTGCGTCAGCTAGTTTTATTTTGTCTAATACAGTTGAATTACCGAGCATAATTTCTTTCGCAAAAGTAAGAGCTAGTATTGCTCAAGTAGGTAACGATACAGGACCTTATCAAACTTCAGGTGCTTTTGTTTCGCAAACTCCTTTTAATAGTCAGCCAACATTTAGTGACCAAAATTTTATTCCAAATGCTAATTTAAGACCCGAACAAACGACTTCATATGAATTAGGAACTGATATTCGATTTTTCAACGATAGATTAAATGTAGATTTTACCTATTATAATGCGAATACGGTTGACCAAATTATTTCTTTACCAATTGCTATTTCTTCTGGTTATAACCAACAAGTTGTCAACGGTGGAAAAGTAAATACGCAAGGAGTCGAAATTATTTTAGGAGCAATTCCAGTAAAAACAGAAAATTTCAAATGGAATACTACATTTAATTTTGCGCAAAGTCGTTCAGTAATTAAAGATTTACCACAAGAAGGTGGTCGTTTAACATTAGCATACAGTAGAATTTATGATAGTGTGAATCAAACCGTTTGGTTCCAAGTAGAAGAAGGTGGAAGAATAGGAGATATGTATGGAACGGGTTATTTAAAAAATGAAAACGGAGATTTTATTCTAACTAGTGCTGGAAATTATATTGCTGATAATAACCTAAAAAAAATAGGCAATTATAATCCTGATTTTACTTTGGGTTGGTCTAATAATTTTACTTATAAAAACTGGAATTTAGGTTTTCTATTCGATTGGAGACAAGGTGGAGAAATTGTATCAAGAACAAGAGCTTTAGGAAATGTTGGAGGTCAATTAGCCGAAACAGCTTACAGACCTTCTGAAGGAATTGTAGCTCAAGGGGTCGTAAATACAGGAACAACTGCAAATCCTATTTATGTACCAAATACAACTGCTATTACGGCCGAAAGTTATTACCGTCAATACTATGACAGAAATCATGAAGAAAATAATGTATATGATGCTTCTTTTTTAAAATTGAGACAGTTTTCAATTGGTTATTCTTTCAAAATTAGAGAAGGGTTCATTGGTAATAAAAATTCGGGAATATTAAATGCTTCAATAATTGGAAATAATTTATTTGCCATAACTGAAAATCCTCATTTTGATCCAGAACAATTAGCCGTTCAAGGCAACGGTTTTGTAAGTGGTGTAGAAGATATGAGTTACGCAACCACAAGAAGTATTGGTTTTAAACTAGGTGTTACTTTCTAAAAAATGAAACAAATGAAAAAAATAACATGCATACTAACAACAGTAATTCTTTTAGCAACGTTGAGTTGTACAAAAGATTTTGAAGAAATAAATACCAATCCAAACGCTCCAAATTCAGTACAACCTAGTTTATTGTTACGTCAAGTACTTTATAATTTTGGAGAAAATATGAGTTATGAAGGTTTTGTTGCAGGAGATTTATTGGCACAACATAGAACAGCATTAGATTTTAACCTTTTTGATAGACATGCCTTGAAATCACCTCAATTAGGAGGAAATCCTTGGTCTATTTTTTACAAAAACTTACGTGATAATGAAATTATTCTAAAAAAAGCACGTCAGTCTTCAACCTTAAAAGTGTATGAAGGTCCTGCTTTAATTTTAAAAGCGTATATGGCTGCTGGTTTAACCGATTTGTTCGGAGATGTGCCTTATTTTACAGCTTTCAACGGAACAGAAGGAGAGGTAACTCCAGCTTATGACTCTCAAGAAAGTATCTATTTAAACGAAAACGGAATTTTAGACAATTTAGACAAAGGAATTGACGCGATTCAAAATTATAACGATGCCATTCCGTTGCAAGGGGATATTTTATATAACGGCAATTTACAATCTTGGATTCGTTTTGCAAAATCACTTAAGATTAAATATTTAGTGCGTATTTCTGCGAAAGTAAATGTGTCTGCACAATTACAAGCATTATATACTGAGGGTAATTTTATTACTACAAATGC
>JAAURU010000336.1 GCA_012032075.1 Flavobacterium sp. | reverse complement strand
CATTACAAAACAACAATCCAACTTTAGCATTGCGTTATTTTGAAAAAGAAAAAGCAATATTTTTAGAAAACAAAACTTTCGAAGCAAGAGACTTAGCTAAATTATATGTAGATGAAGCCAATATTCACATAGCTAATAATGACGCTGAAAATGCATTATTAAGTTATTCCAATGCTTTACAAACCTTATTACCATTTGAAAAAAGAAATAGATTGCCAAAAACCACTTCGCTTTATCCAGAAAATACTTTTTTAGCTATTTTTGATGGTTTTGCTAATGTAGAAAACAAAATTGATAAAAAATTAGCTTGGTACAATCTCAGTTTTTATGTTAGCGAATTGATTTCAGATAATTTGGTTTCCCAAGAAGCACAAATTATTCATCAAATTGAAAATCGAAAACGAACTGAAAAATGTATTGATTTATTATGGAACGCATATCAAAAAAATAAGGATTTCAGATTACTTGAAAGTGCCTTTCAATTTGCAGAGAAAAGTAAAAACACTGTTTTAAAAGAACGAAATTATCAAAAATCTTTAGTAGAGCAATTTCCAAAAAACAAAGCGTTGCAATTACAAAATCAGTTACTTTCAAAACAAGAATCTTTGATTAATGAATACATTCGTTTACAGATTACTCAAGAAAATGAAACACGTTTAGTGGCTTTAAATACTGAATTAGTTTCATTAAGTATCCAATTAAAAAATGTGAATGAGAAGATTAATCATCATTTTAAAAATAAGACAGCAGCTTTATTTTCATTGGAAACATTGGAACAAAAACTAAAAAAAGAAAACGCGCAATTGGTGTATTATTTTTGGGCAAAAGAAAAAGTCTATTCATTTCATTTTAAAAACCAAAAAGCAACTTGGAGAAAAATTGATTTTAATACTGAAAATTCATTGATACTAAGTCAATTTATTCACTTTTTTGATGATGCTAATGCTATAAATAAAAATGTTTCTGCTTTTTCATCAACTGCAAATAATTTGCATCAATTATTAGGCTTTAACCAAGTAGAAAAAAATAAAAACCTCATCATTATTCCAGATGGATTGTTGCATTTTGTTGCTTTTGATGCTTTGGTAACCCAAAAAACAACTTCTACTAATTTTTCAAAAATTCCTTTTTTAGTGTACCAAAATAAAATTGCCTATCAAACCAATGTCTCATTTTATTTAAACGACAGTAAAACTAAAAAGAACGACAAGATTATTGGGTTTTTCCCTGTTTTCAAGAATACTAATGCCTATTTAGAATATTCAATAGATGAAGCAAAAGCGTTAGAAAAAAACAAAGCTACTTTATTTATGAATGAAACAGCAAATCGAGAAAATTTTAAGCAAAATGTGAGTCAGTATTCGATATTGCATTTGTCAACACATGGTACAAGTGGTTCCTTTAGTTCACCTGCAACATTAGTTTTCTATGATGATGTTTTACTTGTAAACGAATTATACAGTTTAAAAAAATGTAATCCAGATTTAGTGGTTTTAAGTGCATGCGAAACAGGCATTGGTAAACTACAAAAAGGAGAAGGAGCCATAAGTATTGCTAGAGCTTTTCAATATGCTGGAGCGAAAAATGTATTGTTCAGCCTTTGGAAAATAAACGATTATGCTACATCAGAAATCATGACTGGATTTTATGATAATTATGCTTCCAATTATTCCTTTTTGAATCTAATTACCTTTCTAAAATTGATTATTTGGAAAACAAAGATATTTCCAATGCTAAAAAATCACCATATTATTGGAGTGCTTTTGTGTATTATGGGGCCATTGATACGGTTGAAACTGACTATTTTTATTACTATGTATTTGGAATCCTTTTACTAATTATGCTATTTTTGACTTATGGAAGAAATTACAGGATTTCTTAAAAGAAAAAAAATACAAAAAAAATAAAATTTAGCGTTTTAAAAAACCCAACATTTACTAATCAAAGCCACTTTAAATGGTGTAAAAGGTACTTTTATTTTAGATACAGGTGCTAGTAATAGTTGTGTAGGGATTGAAGGCATTGCAAAGTTTCAATTATTTGCTGAACAATCTGAAACCAAAGCATCAGGAGCTGGAGCTACTGGAATGGATACCCAATTGTCAAAAAAAAACCAATTAAAATTAAGTCATTGGAAAACCACTAATTTCAATGTCATCATTTTTGACATAAGTCATGTAAATGAAGCCTTAACCAGTTATAAGACCAAAGCGGTTGATGGTATTATAGGAGCCGATATTTTATTAAGTGGCAAAGCGATTATTGATTATTCTAATCATTATTTGTATTTGAGGTAATATTTGGGCAATTGCTAAAGCACCACGCTTTCCGTTCTATCTTTTTCCTCGTTTTAAGAACGAGAAAAAAGGATGCCACTGCAATCGTTATTGCGATAAAGTGCTAGATATAAAATAATTTTTAAAAGAAAATCCCAAACTCCGTTTTATTGGAATTTGGGATTATATATTTCAAACCTAACAGGTTTTAAAAACCTGTTAGGTTTCTATATTTATAGTTCTAACGCTTTCTTAGGATTATTATCCATTAATAATTCTGTTGGGCTTTCTAGTGCTTCTTTTACAGCAACTAAGAAACCTACCGACTCACGACCATCGATAATTCTATGGTCATAAGATAAAGCTACATACATCATTGGATGGATTTCTACTTTACCATTTACAGCAATTGGACGCTCAATAATATTGTGCATGCCTAAAATTCCTGATTGTGGAGGATTGATAATAGGAGTCGATAACATACTTCCAAAAACACCACCATTAGTAATAGTAAATGTTCCACCTGTCATATCGTCAACTGTAATTTGACCATCACGAGCTCTTAAAGCTAATCTTTTAATTTCTGCTTCAATTCCTCTAAATGTTAAGTTTTCTGCGTTGCGAACAACAGGTACCATTAACCCTTTTGGCCCAGAAACCGCAATGGAAATATCACAAAAATCATAACCTATTTTATAATCACCATCCATCATTGAATTAACATCTGGATATAATTGTAAAGCTCTCGTTACCGCTTTTGTAAAGAAAGACATATAGCCTAAACTAACACCACCGTGCTTAGCTTTGAACTCATCTTTATATTGGTTACGAATTGTATTGATTGGTGTCATGTTAACTTCGTTAAAAGTTGTTAACATAGCGGTTTCATTTTTAGCAGCTACTAAACGCTCCGCTACTTTTCTACGTAACATAGAAAGTTTTGTTTTCTCAGTACTTCTAGAGCCTCCTGTAGGAGTTCCCATGGAAGGTGTAGCATTCATAGCATCTTCGGTAGTGATTCTTCCTGCTTTACCAGTTCCTACAACATCAGAAGGTTGAATGTTTTTCTCTTCTAATATTTTTCTTGCGGCTGGAGAAGGAATCCCAGAAGCGTACGATTTTTCAGTTTCTGCTGGAGCTTTAGGTTTTTCTTCAACTTTTTTTACTTCTGCTTTAGCTTCTTCTTTAGTATCCTCCTTTGGAGTATCACCAGATGGTTTTGCAGCACCCGTGTCAATTAAACACACCACTGAACCAACTGCTACTGCATCACCTTCTTCTGCTTTTAGTGTAATAATTCCACTAGCTTCTGCTGGTAATTCTAAAGTAGCTTTATCAGAATCTACCTCAGCAATAGCTTGGTCTTTTTCCACATAATCACCATCTTTCACTAACCAAGTGGCAATTTCTACTTCTTTAATAGACTCTCCCGGAGATGGGACTTTCATTTCTAAAATCATATTCTTTTAGTTTAAAAGTTTAAAGTTTAAAGTTTAAATTCATTTTGAATTTAAAGTAAACCTATTAACTATTCTTCAATATTCATATCTGGTGTAAGAATTTTAATTTCACCAGGTTTTTGTTTTTTCTCTTTATACTTTTCTAAATATTTAGCACACAACTCTTTATTCTTTTCCACTTCTCCTGGAATATCGAGTTCATTCAAATAATATCGCGTTTTAGTTTCAATAAATTTTATAAGTTTCGCTTTATTCTTTTCATATTTCTCGTCACTTTTGGAAAAAGGTTCTAAACTTACACCAGCTTTTAGAGCACCCATTTTAGCTTCTGATTGAATTATGTAAATTTTATCTGCTTCTAAATTAGCTTCAACAAAATCGAAATTTTCAGATTTTGCCCAAAAAAGATGTTCTCCTGGATCACATTCATAAATTAAAAATTTTCCCGAATTGAATTTTCCTAAATAATTCTCTCCATCATAATATCTAAAATTTATGGCAGAACCAGCAAATCCAGAGCGCGTAAAATAAACAATACATTTACCTGGAGCAGGTTTTTTTAATACTTGACCAAAATTATAAAAATACAGTCACAAAGCTAAAAGTAAAAAAAGTTTTT
>JAAURU010000335.1 GCA_012032075.1 Flavobacterium sp. | reverse complement strand
ATCTCTTTGTAAACAAAGTAGTGAATTGATTATACCTGTCTTGGTTTCGTATATGGTATTCCAACCTATATATGGTTTTTTTTACAGTTTGTAAAAACACTAATGTTTTCATTAAAAAATGGAATAGGATAGCTTACAATCTTGTTGGGTTTCATAGATAATTCTTCCGTAAATAGTATTGTAAAATAAAAAGGAGTTGCTTGTATTCAGGATTATTTTTCAAATATAATTGTACTTCTTCTAGTGTCTTTAATGCTTTTTTAGGATTAATTCTTCTTTCTTGAAGTGCTTTATGAAGTAGCAATGCATTTTTTAAATATTGATTTGTTGTAGCTGAAAGTAATGTTTCAAAATAAGCAACTGAATCCTCTACTTCATTTTCGTTTTGTAAAACAAATTGATTGGCTTCTTCAAATGTGTTTGCATATTTTTCGATTAAAGCATCTTCGTTTTGACTATAAACAAAAGATGAAAAGAGTAAAACAATGGCGTAAATTTTTCTCATGATAATCCTAAATTAATTGTTTTATAAATGTACAATTATCTTTTAAAATACAATTTTCGAAAATTAAACGATTTCATACACTTATTAAGTTAAAACGAGCATTCCTTAATCTTAGCTTTTTATAAGGAGTAAACACAGTACTTTCGAGGTATAAATCATATAAAAAATAAAATTATGAAACGAATTCTACTTTTAATGGTATTTGCTTTTTTAGGAGTAAATATGAAGGCTCAAACATTTGATTGGGTTAAAACTACAGGTAATGCCACTAATGATTATGCAACGAAAATGACTACTGATGCTATTGGAAACATTTACACTTTGGGTTCTTATACAGGGACATTGGATTTAGATCCCTCTTCTGGAGTATTAAATGTCACTGCTGTAGGTGGAACGGATATTTTTATTCAAAAGTTTGATGCTATGGGAAACTTTATCAATGGAATATCTATCGGAGGTCCTGGAAATGATGTTGGGTCAAGTATTTTAATTGACAATAATGGATATACAACGGTATCAGGTGTTTTTGAACAGCTAATAGATTTAGATCCTAGTCCAGCACAAAATGGTCATGCGGTATTTAATTTTGGTACAAGTAAGGATTTTTTTATTGTAAAATATGATGATTTATCTTATGCCTATTCAAGAGCTATTGGTGGAGCAGGTGATGATATTGTAAATTCGATGACAATTGACTCAAACAATGATTTGATTTTAACAGGTATTTATAGAGGTACGGTAGACTTTAATCCAAATATTAATCAAAATAATTCTTTGACAACCACTTCAGGAGGAGAAGCATATGTTTTAAAATTAGATACTAATTTAGATTATGTTTGGGCAAAATCTTTTGTCACTACAGACGCTGTTGGAGGAATAGGTAAGGTAGTTAAAGTGGATACTAATGATGCTATTATTGTAGCTGGACTTTTTAAAGGAACTTCTGACTTTGATCCAAACGCTGGAACTCAAAGCGAAACAGCAGAAACAAATTTCTTCGCAGGATTTGTCGTTAAACTCACTGCTTCAGGAAATTATATTTGGAAAGCCGTTTTTGAATAATGTAAATAATAATCAATCAGGAGTTACTTATGTATATACACCAGAAACATTTCTACAAGATTTTGCGATAGATAGTAATAACAATATCGTTGTTGTGGGTTCCTTTAGAGGAAGAAATGTGGATTTTGACCCTTCTGCAGGAGTAGCAACTTTCAATAGTGATATACAAACTCAAACTAACCCCAATCTTTCTACTTATAAAAACACAGGATACCTTTGGAAATTAAATAGTTCTGGTAGTTATGTTTGGGCTGGTGTAATAAAAGCAGTGTCCTCTTCATTTGTACCAAGTGTTGATACTTTTCCTTATGCCATAACCTTTGATGCAAATGATGACTTTTATTTTTCGGGTCATTTTAGATCTCAAATAGATTTAAATCCTGGAAGTGGAACGGCTTCTATATTCAGTAATGGAAATTCTGATGTTTTTATAGGTAAATTTTCTGGAACCAATAATGCTTTAATTTGGGCAAGAAGTTTTGGAGGAGCAAATAATGTATATACCAATGATATGAGGATTTCAGGAAATAAATTGTTGCTTTTTGGAAGTTTTGTCGCAACAATAGATTTTGATCCAAATTCTGGAACGCAAAGTGTGACTTCACAAGGAGTAAATGACTCTTATTTATTATCATTAACTGAGACTTCTTTTACTAAGTGCGAAAAATTTTGACAATTTTGATTTTCAACTGTATCCTAATCCCGTTACTTCAGCTTTAAGTATTCGAACACAATTGGAAAACTTTGCTTATACTATCTATACAATTGAAGGTAAAGTAGTGCAAAACGGAAAAAGCACTCTAGGAACAACAACGATTAATGTTTCAAAGTTACCAGCAGGAATGTATCTAATTGATATTCTTTCAGAAGCTAAGGAAAGAAGTATACAGAAGTTTATAAAAAATTAATGAAGCGGAATGAACTTTATAAAAAATTACCGATTAGAATTGTTGCTCGTAGTGCTATATATACTACTCTTTAGTGCTATTTTATATTGTTTGTGGTAATTTAGTTTGTTAAGTAAAAGAGAAGTAGATCTTTTTATAGATTACTTCTCTTTTTTTATATCGCGTAAATAATTTTAAAATTGAATTGTAATTTTCCCCTCAATACCATCTTTATTACTTGCTTTACTCGCAGTAACAATAGCTGTAAAGAAATGTAACATAGAAACAAATTTTCCAGCTTTGGTATTCCAATAATAGGCTTCTTTTGGTGTTACTCTTATGATACTTACGTTAGTATCATTTTTACCATCAAACCATGCATTTGCAAAAACCGACCACTTGTCTTCAATAGTACTTTTATCATCATAAATAAAGGCTTGACCTAATACAGATAGGTATTCGTAGTCACCATCATTCATGAAATACAATTGTATGGTATTGTCTCTAGTGATTTCCATATTTTTATTACTTTCTTTGCTACTTATAAACCAAAGATTACCTTCATCATCACATTCTTGAAGACTCATAGGTCTTGCATTAAAAGGAGGTTTTTTTTATCTAAGTTGGTAACAAAAATACAAGTCCTAGCTTTTTCGGATAATTCTTTAAGTTTTGAAACCGCTTCCGCACTGAATAAATTTTCTTTTGACATAACTTCGTTTTTTAGATTTTTATTATTATAAATTTCAACATAATTAAGCCTTTTAGCGTTACATAATTTTTTATAACAGTTATATAATTATAAAAATTAATGTAAATTTGCACTCCATTTTTTGACAACGATTTCATTAATGGTACATTACTTATGGAAAACAAGAAAAAAGTTGCCTTTTATACTTTAGGCTGTAAATTAAATTTCTCAGAAACATCTACCATTGCGAGAAATTTTCAAGACGAAGGTTTTGAACGTGTTGATTTTGAAGAAGTTGCCGATATGTACGTGATTAACACCTGCTCGGTTACTGAAAATGCCGACAAACAATTCAAGCAAATTGTAAAAAAAGCCATGAAGTTGAATGAAAATGCTTTTGTGGCAGCTGTAGGTTGTTATGCGCAATTAAAACCAGAAGAATTAGCAGCCGTTGACGGTGTGGATTTGGTTTTAGGAGCTACTGAAAAATTCAAAATCACCGACTATATTAACGATTTGTCTAAAAATGACATGGGTGAAGTGCATTCGTGTGAAATTGAAGAAGCCGATTTTTACGTAGGAAGTTATTCTATAGGAGATAGAACTCGTGCTTTTTTAAAAGTGCAAGATGGTTGCGATTATAAATGTACCTATTGTACGATTCCATTAGCCAGAGGAATCTCTAGAAGTGATACTATGGAAGGGGTTTTGAAAAATGCACAAGAAATTTCAGCAAAAGGTATCAAAGAAATTGTGTTAACAGGAGTAAACATTGGAGATTATGGAAAAGGAGAATTTGGCAATAAAAAACATGAGCATACTTTTTTGGATTTAGTTACTGAATTAGATAAAGTAGAAGGTATCGAACGTTTGCGAATTTCTTCTATTGAACCTAATTTATTAAAGAACGAAACAATTGAGTTGGTTTCAAAATCAAGAGCCTTTGTGCCTCATTTTCATATTCCTTTGCAATCAGGAAGTAATGCTATTTTAAAGAAAATGAAGCGTCGTTACTTGAGAGAACTGTATGTAGATAGAGTCAATAAAATTCGTGAAGTGATGCCTCATGCCTGTATAGGTGTAGATGTCATTGTAGGTTTTCCTGAAGAAACGGATGAACATTTCCTAGAAACCTATCATTTTTTAAACGAATTGGATATTTCTTATTTACACGTTTTTACCTATTCTGAAAGAGACAATACAGAAGCTGCCGAAATGGAAGGA
>JAAURU010000334.1 GCA_012032075.1 Flavobacterium sp. | reverse complement strand
TGAAAAACCTCTGGTAAATAAAAAAATTCAGGCTTGAAAAATTCCAGGCCAAAGGCGGATGGACTTATGCACAGGTTCCCCGGATACCACAGGCCAGGCACAACCCCTTTGGCTGGGTAAAAGTAAAAGGCTTGATTGATGATTACGAGATCAAACAATACCACCTGATGCCGATGGGAAACGGGAAATTTTTTCTGCCCGTAAAAGCGGAGATACGCAAAAAAATAAAAAGGAAGCAGGTGATTGGATAAAAGTGGTTTTGTTTGAAGACCATGATGCATTGGAAATACCCGGTGAACTGCTGGACTGTCTGCGTGATGAACCCGCTGCACACCAGTTCTTCTTTACTTTATCAGACAGCGAAAAGAAATTTTATATTAACTGGATATATTCTGCCAAAGGTGCTGAAACACGAATCAAACGACTTGCTGAAACAGTAAACAGGCTGGCAAATAAATTAAAGATGTACGATAAAATACCCTGATATTAAAATTGATGAAAACCCTGTAATTTGTCAAAGCAATTGATTCATTCATGTTAAAAGGAAATATACTGGTTATAGATGATGAGGAAAGCCTCAGGAAACTGCTTTCAAGGATCATTTCGCTTGAGGGATATAAAGTTTCCGAAGCAGGTTCGGTAAAAGAAGGGTTAAAATTCCTTGACCAGCACGAAACAGCCCTTGTAATTTCTGATGTAAAACTGCCCGACGGCAATGGGGTGGAGCTCACCCAAACCATTAAATCAAAATTTCCCGAAACCGAAATTATAGTACTGACAGCATTCGGCAACATACAGGATGCCGTGCAAACCATTAAAAACGGCGCTTATGATTATCTTGTAAAAGCAGGTGTTGATGCACTTGTTATAATAGGGGGTGATGGTTCTTTCACTGGTGCAGAAGTATTTAATAAAGAATATGGTTTTCCAGTAATGGGAATTCCAGGAACTATTGATAATGATATTTTTGGAACTAGTCATACTTTAGGTTATGATACTGCTTTAAACACTGTTGTTGAAGTAATTGATAAAATTAGAGATACGGCTATTTCTCACAATAGATTATTTTTTGTTGAGGTAATGGGAAGAGATGCAGGACATATTGCTTTGAATACAGGAATTGGTGCTGGAGCTGAGGAAATTTTGATTCCAGAAGAAGATTTAGGACTAGATAGATTGTTAGAGTCTTTAAAGAAAAGTAAAGAATCTGGAAAATCATCAAGTATTGTTGTTGTTGCTGAAGGTGATAAAATAGGCAAAACGGTTTTCGAATTAAAAGATTATGTAGAAGAAAACATGCCTGAATATGATGTTCGTGTTTCTGTTTTAGGACACATGCAAAGAGGTGGTGCTCCATCTTGTTTTGACAGAGTATTGGCTTCAAGATTAGGAGTAAAAGCCGTTGAATCATTATTAGAAGGAAAATCTAATTTTATGGTGGGTTTACTTAATGATAAAGTAGCTTTAACACCTTTAGAACAAGCTATCAAAGGGCATACGGAAATCGACAAGGAATTGTTGCGAGTGTCTGATATAATGTCTACATAAGTACGAGGTATGAAATATGAGGTACTAAGTTGAACTTTAGAAGTGGGAAAAAGGAAGAAGAATGGAAGTTACAAGTGGGAAGATCTTGAATTTCATTGCTGTTTGGCTTTAGCCGATGTTATTAGTACAAAAGTGAAAAAGATTGATGATGGAAGTTTAACTTCATTGACTTTTGGTTTAGCCAACGAAAAACTATATTAGAAATAAAAAGTATTAAAATTAAATAATAAGAATAAAATGTCAAAAGTAAAATTAGGAATTAATGGATTCGGAAGAATCGGAAGAATTGTTTTTAGAGAATCTTACAATAGAGATAATGTAGAAGTTGTTGCTATCAATGATTTATTAGATGTGGAACATTTAGCGTATTTATTAAAATATGATTCTGTTCATGGTAAATTTAATGGGAAAGTAGAGGTTAAAGATGGTCAATTATATGTGAATGATAAATTTATTCGTGTTACGGCTGAAAGAGATCCTAAATTAATTCAATGGGATGATGCAAAAGTAGATGTTGATGTAGTAGCAGAATGTACTGGTTTCTTCACCACTTTAGAAACTGCAAATGCTCATATTACTGGTGGTGCTAAAAAAGTAATTATTTCGGCTCCTTCTGCAGATGCTCCAATGTTTGTAATGGGTGTTAACCATGATAAATTGAAAGCTACTGATAACATTGTTTCAAATGCATCATGTACAACAAACTGTTTGGCACCATTAGCAAAAGTAATCAATGATAATTTCGGAATTGTGGAAGGATTAATGACAACTGTTCATGCAACAACTTCAACTCAAATGACGTGTGATGGTCCATCGAGAAAAGATTGGAGAGGTGGTCGTGCTGCATCAGTAAATATTATTCCATCTTCAACAGGTGCTGCAAAAGCTGTAGGTTTAGTTATTCCAGAATTAAACGGAAAATTAACAGGTATGTCTATGCGTGTTCCTACTGTAGATGTTTCTGTAGTGGATTTAACAGTTAAAGTAGCTAAAGAAACTACTTACGAAGAAATTATGGCTGTTTTCAAAAAAGCTTCTGAAAACGAATTAAAAGGAATTTTAGGTTACACTGAAGATTTAGTGGTTTCTCAAGATTTTGTGTCGGATTCAAGAACTTCTATTGTTGATGCTAAAGCTGGAATTGGATTAAATTCTACTTTCTTTAAAATTGTATCTTGGTACGATAACGAATATGGATATTCATCAAAATTATTAGATTTAGCTGTACACACAATGTCAGTGAAGTAATTTATACCATAATCCTGCTTTCTATTTTTTTTAGAAGCAGGATTTTTTTTATCTTATAACCAACATTTTTTTGTTTTCCAATGCTATTTTGGAAGCTATTTTTATAACCACCAACCAAATAAATAATGAAATGAAATTACTCGTAGATAGTGGCTCTACAAAAGCCGATTGGATTGCAATTGACGACAATGGAAAAGTTGTTTTCACTACGCAATCATTAGGATTAAATCCTGAAGTTTTAACCAAAGAAGAAGTTATTGAAAGATTAGAAGATAAATTTGACATTTCTCACAATAAAGCAAAAGCTGCTAACTTGTATTTTTATGGTGCTGGTTGTGGTACTGATAGAATGAAAAATTTTCTTGCTGGTGTATTTAAAGATTATTTTCCAAATGCTAAAATTGCTGTGCACGAAGATACTTTTGCAGCTGTTTATGCAACAACTCCCAAAAACGAAAAAGCAATTGTTTGCATCCTTGGAACAGGTTCAAATTGTAGTTATTTTGATGGGAAAGTATTGCATCAAAAAGTACAATCTTTAGGTTATATTGCAATGGATGATTGTAGTGGGAATCGTTTTGGAAGACATTTATTAAGAGGCTATTATTTTAATAAAATGCCAGCTGAAATGGCTCAAGAATTTGAAAGTAAATTTGATGTCGATCCAGATTTTATTAAAAACAAACTATACAAAGAGCCTAACCCAAATGCTTACTTAGCAACATTTGCAAAGTTCTTAATCAAACACAAAGACACCGATTTTTGTAAAAAATATATTTATGAAGAATTGGAATCATTCGTAGAAAATTACATTATGCAATATGAAAATTATAAAGATGTTCCAGTACATTTTGTAGGTTCTATTGCATTTTATTTAAAAGATGAATTAACTGAAGTATTGAAGAAATATAAAATCCAAGTTGGAAATATTTGCGAAGACCTATTGATGGTTTAATTGCCTATCATATTTTAAATAAATAAATTTTAGTCCCGATATTTTTATCGGGATTTTTTAACTTTGAAATATGGAGAAAAAGTTTGAAATAGCAATTATAGCAAAGGATGGCAAAAAGCAGATATGGTTCATTTGTGAATAAAAATAAAGACCATCCTTAAAGCTGAAAACATTTACATATTATTAGCGACTGGTACAACAGGAGGTAAAACTGAAACCATTGGTATTAAAGTCAAAAAAATGCTTTCAGAACCTTTAGGTGGAGATACCCAAATTACCGCTAGAGTAGCAGAAGGTAAAACGAAAATGGTGTTGTTTTTTAAAGATCTCAACTTCAGTCATCCACACGAACCTGATATTTCGATACTAATTCGTATTTGTGATGTGCATAACGTTCCATTGGCAACTAATGAAGCTACTACTCAATTGTTATTACTAGGTTTAGATGAAATAGGTGTATAAGTCTTTTATAATTATTAAATAGGGTATCTAACTTATTTTTTTACAATTAATTAGTACACAATGTCAGTCTGAGCTTGTCGAAGACAATTAAAAATAAGCATTTCGACATCCCGAAAACTTTTGGGAAAATGTGACAATTGAATAAAATCATATTTTAATA
>JAAURU010000333.1 GCA_012032075.1 Flavobacterium sp. | reverse complement strand
TTTTCTTAAAAATAATTAGCTTTTTCTTTTTCAAAATTAAACGCAATGCTAAAGTTGGATTGTTGTTTTGTAAATGCTAAAATGCTTTCGTTTTTAAGGACTGAGATGCATACGGTCAATTTTTAATTTTATCATCAGTATTTTTTTGTAATCCAATAGTATTCATGGTTATTTCTTCTTCAATTCTTTTCTTTTGAATTGCAGAAGTGTTTTTGTTTTTGCTACTTTTTGAAGTAATTCAAGTGCTGTTTTATGATTACCAATGGTTTTATAAACAATAGATAAGTTAATGTAACCAGAAATTATCGTTGGTTGGTAGTTTTCCTTTTCGGCGATAAAAATATATTTTTTGATTGTATTTTCTGCCAAAGTAAAATTACCTGTTTTAGTATATAAAGTTCCTAATGGCTTTAAGCAATACTCAATAATATCATAATTTGACAAATTATTTTTGGTAAACAAATTCCAAGCTTTTTCATAAGAAGTAATAGCGTTTTTTTGCTTATTATTCTTCATTTCATAAGAACCTTTGTTGCAATATAGGATTACTAAAGCGAGTTTTTCGTCATTGGTTGCAACTAAATTTGAAAAGGAAACTTCTTTTTCATTTAGTTTTTGAAGTGAATTTGGATTAGCGTTGGCAACAAAAGAATCAATTGCATTGTAAATTTGGTCTTCTAAATTTTGTGAAAAACCAATAGTAGTAAAAAGTGAAAACAGGAAAAAATATATTTTTTTGAGAAATTTAACCACATAGGGAAAAATGGAATTAATAAATTAAATGTCGCTTTGCTCAATATAGAATAAAAATGAAATGACTAAAATTGCTTTTAAAAGTAATATAAATCTATGTTTTCTATGTGGTAGATGAATTAAAATTTCCAAATTGCATAAAACTGCCACGAATCAAAATCGGTTTTAAAATTTTTATAATAACGAATGCCTATACTTGGACCTATTCTTGCAAAACCAAAAGTAGTATCAAGGAAAAACTGGGTTTGCACTTGTGTTTTTTCATTTGAGGAATCTGTATTGTTTTGTGTTAAACCTTTGTATTCTGCTCCAGGAACAAGTGTAGGAAAGTTAGGTCTTTGTATAATTTCATAATATTTTATTGTGGTGTTTTTGTTAGTTTGTGAAGCAATAATTGTAGTTATTTGAGGGCCTAGTCCTATTCCAATATAATTATTGATATTATATCGTAGTGAAATAGGAACGGTTTCTATAATTTTTCTAGAATTTTCTACACTCGATTCTCTTCCTACAAAAGCAGCATCAATTACTTGCCCTGTTCCAGGATTGAAAGGGCCAACAGCTTCTGGTTCTGCAGAAATGGTATTAGTGTTTTCACTTTCAAAATCGTGTTTGTTTGCATACAATTCGCTTTGCCAATAAAAACGATAAGATTTAAAAGGAGAAATAGTAAATCCAGTAAAATAGCTTCTAGAATTATTTAAATTTGGAAAATAATTGTAACCTGCTTTTACACCTATTGAAATTCCAGGATTAAATCGTGTTCTAGAATAGTTGGTCACAATTGGTTCGTTTTTATCAAAAATAATTTTAGTTCTGCTTTTTGTGCCAACTTTATGAAATCTTCTCCAAATTTTAAACTGTATTTTACAAATCCTTTGGTAGAATCTTTTTCAGTAACATTCTTTTGTTGCGTTCCAGGTAAATAAATGTTTTTAAATGTAAATATAATTTGCTTTTGTTTCACCAAAGTGTCCAAACAACTATAACGCACTTCTTCATTTTTTGGACAAATAGGACATTCTGGATACATGCTTTCAATTTGAAGCGTAGATTTATCAAACATATCAGGCACATCAGTTTCTAACTGAATGGTTCTAGCTGGTCCTTCACCATCATTTTGAAAGCGAGTTTTAAATTTAATGCGTTTGAAACGAACTAATCGATAATTAATAAATAAACCGCTGGTTGACATCTTATTTGGATCGTGTGAAGTTACAATTTCCATTTCCATGTCTTTGATTTTATGATTTTCATAATTGTCATCTGGAACATAAATGCTTCTTACTTTTAAAATAGCACTGGTGTCTTTAATCATTTCAGGAGTAGTTTTTAGACTAAAGAAAATATTGCGTTGTTCGTTTGGATTAAGATTGTTAAAGGTAATTTTTTTGCCTTTTTTAAAGGTTTGTTTCGCTTCTTCTATAGATAATGGAAGATTTTTTCGTTCTGTAGTGTCTTGAAATTTATAAGAATTGTAAACTATATTTTCTGTAGAAGCATAACTATTTAATTTGTCATCATAATCATTGGTGTAAACTAAATCTCTGTCTAATTCGGTAATGTTTTCATTGTGGTAATTTCGAACTTCAAGGAATTCAAAATTATCATTTTTAAAGTCTCTTTCATTGTAATAAAAATAGATAGTTCCATTGGTAATATAATCTTTATCATTTTTATAGGATAAAACAATAACAAAATCTTCATCAGGTAATGGTTCTCTATTTCTTCTTAATTCGATATTGTCTTTTAAAATTTGAATTTCATTATCAGAAACATCTGCTGTTTCATTTATTTTTACTTTTGTAGGTCTAGTAGTAGGTGTTTTTCCACTATCATAATTATTGGTTGCCCAAAGTTTAACTTCATATTCACCTGGTTTTTTATAAGTATGTTTTGGTTTTTCTTTAGTGCTATAATTGCCATCACCAAATTCCCAATAATAACTGTAAAAAGCTTTTGGAGCACCAGCAATTTGGTTTAAAACAGGTTTATCGGAATCAAATAGAAAAATATTTCCATTTTGATTAGGTAAAATAGTAGCTTTTCTTGAAACAGTATCTTGAATCTTAGTTTGCGAAAAAAACAAACTTGACTGGAAAATGAAAGCAAAAAGAATAATTTTCTGAAACATGATTGTCAGATTTTTAGGTTTAAATATAAGAAAAAGTGATGAACGAGTCACCACTTTTTCAAAAACAAACTAAACTAATTATGGCAAAGCATTTATGGCAGCGACTAATTGTGCTTCTGTTCCTAAAACAGTTTCAGCAAGAGTAAAATTATAAACAGCATTAGCCGTAATTGTAACAGGTTTTATAGCATATCTCCATTGTCCGTTTTCTTCAGTAGCAAAAATAATATGACACGCTAAACCTACAGGAATTTGACCATAGTGTTCTGAAAATTGTCCAGTTGCAGTATCATAAGTATCTAATTTTGCTAAAGCATTTCCTTCACCATCATAATGTAAGTACACTGCGCTATTTCCATAGTTAAATCCAGATGGAACAGTGGCTAAAATTTGTGTTTTTGGTCCAGTAAAATTGTAAAATTTATCAACATTTGTCCAGCCAAAATTATTGAAGAAAGCATAATACGTTCCATTACCATTTGGACCTTGTTCTAAAAACACACCACCTTGACCACCAGGATTGTCATTTTCTTTTCTCCAATCGATATTTCCATCACCGTCAATTGTTCCATTCCATAATATCATATCGTTTTCAGGAGCTGTTAAGTTAGCAGGTATTCTCAAATTCATAGCACAATTAATAGCTAATTGTTGGCCATTTTGAGTAGCATTAATATAAAACTCACCTCCAGAAATTAACATAGCCATATCTCCAGTAGGAGTTAGTCCCATGGTTGTTTTATCAGTAACTAGCATACTTCCACCATCAAAAACTTCAATATATTTAATGTCAACAACACCAGTAATAGCGTTTCCGTTTAACGTTAAACAATTTGGGTTAATGTCAATTTCCACTCCATTTGCAGAGGTAAAAGTGGTTTGTCCATTGGCAACTGTTAATTGGAAATTTTGAGTAATTCCACTTAATGCGTCTTCTTTTAAAGCTACAAATTCAGTTGCTGTTGGCCTTGGTTCACAGTCACCATCACAATCATTGTCATCATTTCTCTCACAACTAACAAATAAGGTTGTTACTAAAGCTAAAGTTGCAAGAGTTTTGTAAAAACCATTTAGGTTCTTTACTGTACGGTTAAAAAGATTTAATTTTTTCATAATTTCTAATTTTTTAATTTTCTTGTTTTATTTTATATCAATCTTGTTTTTGAATTGTTACCTTGTTTAGATTTCTTTATCAATTCATAGATTGTATATGTTTATATAAACTGTGCATAAATTTTGTTACCCCATATTTTATATTTATTTATCTTAGCTGTTCAAATAAGGGTTTATGAGCAACAAAAAACTACATGAAGATCAATTATATATAGAAGGATTAAAAATAATGATTCTAATAGTATTAATGCTATTTATAAAAAATTTGTTCCAAAGATTGTGCATTATATAAAAATGAATAGCGGAAGTGAAGACGAAGCTCAAGATGTTGTTCAAGAGGTTTTAATAACAATTTTTAATCAAGCCAAACAAAGTAATT
>JAAURU010000018.1 GCA_012032075.1 Flavobacterium sp. | reverse complement strand
ATGCTAATACAGTAGGTATTGGAATGAAAATTAAACTGAATTTAATGGAAAATTCAGGAATTTATGCTGATACTGAAGTCAAAATTCTAGGTAAATTTCAAAATGAAGAATTTCAAAGCTATAAATTTCATAAAGTTGAAGTTTCTTCCATTACAGTAGATATTGAAAAAAGTTCTTTCAAATTGCACGGTCAAATTACTATGTTTAGAGATGACGAAACGTATGGTAAAGGTTTTAAAGGAGAACTAGATATAAAATTTAAAAGAATTAAAGATTCAAGGGAAAGCAAAAGCACTTTTTGCTAAAAAAGATTTCCGTTTTTGGTTTGCCGATTTCCAAATCGTTAATTCTGCTGATTCTGGTAAATTTGGTATAGAAAAAGTAGAAGGTGGTTTGTCTTATAAAATGAAACGATCAGACGGTAATATGGTATGGACTTATGAAACGTCAAGATATGTACCTAATGAAGAATATGGTTTAGGATTAAGGGCAGGTGCCAAAATTAAATTTGGAAGCACTTCTTCTTTTGCAGCAAAAGCATTTATAGAATTGGAATACAATCAATATGGAGGACTTAATAGGTTGTATTTCTTAGGTGAGGGAGCAATGATGTCTGATGGTAAAGAATCTCCAGGTGGATTAAGTAATACTTGGGCTACCTATGACAATATCTTTGATGGAGAAGAAGCAGCAGAAATGCAAGGGTATTTGGCTCAAGGAAATCTTTTACAAATTGCAAAAACTAGACATCCTATATCTGAGGTTGCAAAAGGGGGTAAAGTAGGTGTATATGTAAGTATAGAAAAAGACTTCTTAAACAATTCTTTCGATGGATTGTTTGAGTTGTATCTCGGTTTAGAAGGGTTAAAAGGTGCAGGACCCAATAATAAATTTGGAATGGTACACATGTTTTCTAGCCCTGCAAAATCTTATTTGCATGTAGGTACTCCAATGGATAAATTAGGGGCAATTTTTAAAATTGCACCTTTAGATGTAAATGTACAAGCTTATTTTATGACAGGAGATGTATTGCCTACACAAACTCCTCCACATCCTAGAATTTTACAAATTTTAGGACCAGATATTTTAAATGACAACAGAAATCTAAGTTTATTGAATGATGCTAAAGGCTTTGCTTTTGGATTAAATTTTGCGGTTCAATTTGGTAAAGATTTTGGATTCTTTTATGCTTATTTAGAAGCTGGAGGAGGTTTTGATATTACACATCGTAAATTGTCTGGTGTTTCCTGTGTAGGGATGGAAGGACCAGTAGGTAATGATGGTTGGTATTCCATGGGTCAGGTATATGCCTATATTTATGGAGAAGTAGGAATAAGAGTGAGAATATTAGGTAAAGAAAAGAAATTTTCAATACTTGAAGCTGGTGTAGCAGCTATGCTTAGAGGAGAGTTTCCTAACCCAACACACATGGAGGGTTATATAGGAGCAACTTATAGTGTTTTAGGAGGTTTAGTAAAAGGAAAGTTACGATTTAAGTTTGAAGTAGGAGAAAAGTGTGAATTTATTGGTATGTCAAATCCACTTGGTATTTCAGTAATTTCAGAAGTTAGTCCAGATAACGAAAATGGAGTGGATGTATTTAAAAAACCACAAGTTGCTTTTAATTATGCCATGTTAACACCTTTTACAACAGAAGATTTGAATGGAGTTACCAAAACAGTTCGCATTAACGTTCAAAAATATGAATTGAAACAAAATGGACAAACCATAAATGGAACGTTAGAATGGTTAGATAATAATACTAAAGTCAATTTCATTTCAGAAGATATTTTACCACCTAATACTACTATTGATGCAACTGTTGAGGTTGGTTTGGAACAAAAAAATGGAAACACATGGGGAATGTTAACAGGTGGAGATGGTTCAGGAAAAGAAGTTAAGAATTTCTCTTTCACAACAGGCAGTGCTCCAGAATACATACCATTAGAAAATATTCAATATACTTATCCTGTAGTTGAAGCCAATAACTTTTACCCGGAAGAACATAAAAACGTCTATGTAAAATTAAAACAAGGACAAGATTATTTGTTTAATGGCACTGTTGCCAACTGGGATATTAAAGGAGAAATTAAACAAGGAGAAATTTTGAAAAGTACAAATGGAGTTACTTATGATAGTACTACCAATAAAATTACATTCCCTTATGATAACGTAGCCCTAAGTACTACAAACCATTTACAAATTATAGCTTATCCAGAAGCTAATGCAACAACAACAGCAACTACAATAGGAATAAATACAAGTTCTTCTACTATAGATGCAACGAACTCAGCTAATGATACTACAACAGTAAATGAAGTTACAGTTACAAATAATACAGCGGAAGCGCAAAACGATACCTCAGCTATTAAAACGATTTTAGAATATGATTTTACCGCTAGTAAACATCCTACTTTTGTGAGTAAGATGAATAGTATTCAGAAAACAGGGGATATTTTAGAAATTATTTACGCTGACGTCCATGCTTTATATTACAAAACGGCTCCTTATGAAATTTTTAATGAAGCAGAATTATTTGGAAGTCAATTTACAGATGGTAAACCATTAATAAAAGTAGAAGCTATTTTAGACGATACTTATTATGTAAACACTATTTTTCCGTTAGTTTATCAAAATTATCCTTTAGATGGAAATATTAACATAACAAACAGAAATATTAATGATCTTGGATTACCAGTAATAAGAGCAATAGATATTCCAAGTTATTATGAAAGTTATTTGCAAACTAACCCTTCGTCTAATCTTATTAATCAAAGACTGCCTTTTAGATATAATTTGCCTTTAACATATAAAAGAGATTATGTAGATATTAGATATCAAATTGTAAATCGATATATGAATACACCAATCAATTGGGATAAATACACCCAATATAAATATATAATTGATTCAACTTTCCCAGAAATCCCTATTGGTAATTATAAATTTAAAATTACTTATTCTTTGAATAGTCAAGAGTTTACCAGTACAAACATTAAAATATTTAACAGAAACTATTAAAGTTATGGATTACAATATATACTTTCATTCAAATAATAAATATAAGATATTTACAATACTCCTTTTTTTATTTAACAATTTTTTTTTGTAATTCTCAAGTTTTTTATATTTTAAAAAACTAATACAGAAAACCCTTGTAATATAGGACAGTGTTATAACCCTCAATTATTGACATATAATATTAGGTCTAAATGGTGCTTTGATAACTCCTATAACTCAAATTGGAGAATATTTAATTTTTAATCATGCAACCTACAGTAGTTTAATTATCACATTTATAACCCAGAAAATTATGGTTGTGGTGGTCCATGTGGAGAAGAATGGGATGCAACTTTATATGCAACTGGAATAAATGCTTGTTCAGGAAAAATAATTGGAAACGGTTGGGGTTATGATTTTTATGAGGCTCCATATATAGATATTATTTCAAATCAGGTTTTAATTGATCCAATTAGTATTGGCAATACAAATAGTTTTTGTGATGTTGTTAGTTTAAAAGCAGAAGGATGCACTGGAACACAAAGGTTTTTCTGGCATTACAGTACTGATGGGGTTACTTATACGAATACAAATATAAGCACAGGATTTAATGAGAATTTTGTATTTAATAAACTAACCTATTTGCCAGCAAGTTATACAGGAAATCTTTATTTTAAAACTTTAATTGATTCCGACACATCCATAACTGGTGAAAATGTGTTTTCCAACATCGTCACCTACAATGTAGTTCCCTGTTCTCCACAAATAGTTGGTTCACCATCTTTAGTTCAAAATGTATGTAGTGATAGTAATAATGGTAGTGCTACTTTTACTTTTAATAGGGCTTTAAATAGTGGAGAATATTTTAATATGACTTTATATGAGTATAATGGTACTGATTATGTATTTAGTAATAGTGATCAAGTCACACAGTCTCAGTTTGCAAGTCAACAATATACAGCTACTAATTTAGGACCAGGTACTTATTATTTGCGTTATCAAACGGTATTTACTGCCAGCGGTACTCCTTCAGCTCAGCCTGAAAACAGCGTTCCTTTTACCATCACAGCACCTACAAAAGTAGCATTTACTACAAGTCAAGTAAATGTTATTTGTAAAAACGAAGCCACAGGGAGTATTACTGTTACGGCTACAGGAGGAAGTGGTTCCTATTTGTATAGTCTTGACAATGCCACTTGGCAAACTAATAATGTGTTTTCAGGTTTAGCAGCCGGTTCTTACTCTGTTTATGTCAAAGACAGTAACAATTGCCAAGCACCAGATGGTTCTCAAACCGTTACGATAACTGAACCAGCAACTAGAGTTACTATTAGTAATCCAGTTGTAGTTAATCCTATTTTAAATGGAGGGAATACTGGAAGTATAGATGTTGATGTTAGCGATGGAGCTTTACCTTATAATAGCTTTTTATGGGTAAATCAAGCAAATCAAACTATTGCGAATACTGAGGACATTACTAGTTTAATTGCAGGTACTTATACCTTGACAGTTACGGATGCTTCTGGTTGTACGGCTACAGCTAATTTTACTTTAGTTGACCCACCAGTTTTAGTTCCATTAATCACAGTTAATCAACAAATAAGTTGTAATGGAGCTAATAATGGTATTTTAAGTGCAAGCGCAACTGGAGGAACTCCAGGAGTTTCACCAAATCCTGAGTATAGCTACGAATGGAGAAGGAATACTGTTTTTATTTCATCAAACCAACAAATAAGTAATTTAATTCCGGGAGTTTATGAATTAAAAGTTACAGATTCAAGAGGAGGATTTCAAACCACTACCTATACTTTATCACAGCCTACTCCAATTATTGTATCTAATACAATTACTAATGTAACTTGTAATGGAGCTAATAATGGAAGTATTACTACAATTGTTTCAGGAGGAACACCTTTTAGCGCACCTGCTCAAGGGTATAGCTATGCATGGAGATTAAATGGAAATCCTACAATAATTAGTACTAATCAAAATTTAACTGCAGTAGGTTCAGGAACATATTCTTGCGAAATAAAGGACGCTAATAATTGTATTTATAATCTAACGAATCTAACAATTACTGAAAATCCTTCTTTAACAATCACATTAAATAATCAAGTAAATCTAGTAGATCCAGCAATAAATAATGGTTCAATTAATCACTTTGTAAGTGGAGGAACAGGAACTTATACTTATTTATGGAATACTGGGCAAACGAGTTTAAATCGTACTAATCTAGCAGTAGGAACTTATACTTTTACGGTTACCGATTCAAATGGTTGTTCACAAACGGCTACTTATACCATTACTTCACCACCACCATTTACAATTAATATTCTTGAAAATAACAGTATAAATTGTTTTGGACAAAGCACAGCTAATATTCAAGTTATTGCTAGTGGAGGAACACCAGGAACAACTCCAAATGAGTATAGTTATTCATGGACAGGTGCAAATATTCCTATTTTTGAACCCACAAATACTCGCTTTTTATCAAATCTTCCTGCAGGCACATACACTATTCAAGTTAGAGATGCGAAAAATGTACTTAGAACTTTATCATATACGGTTACACAACCAACACAATTAACAGCTACATATTCCAAAACAGATATCACGTGTAATGGTTTAACCAATGGAACAATCAACATTACAACTTCAGGTGGGACACCAAATTATACTTTTCAGTGGAGAAATCAGTTAAACCAAATAATAGCATCAACGGAAGATGTAACTGGTTTAGCAGCAGGGACGTATTCTTGTACTATTACAGATGCAAATAATTGTATTTTCCAACTATCTAATATCTCTATAACAAGTCCAAGCCCTTTGTTTATTACTGATGCAATAACACCTATTTCAACAATAGGAGCAACAGATGGTAGCATACAAGTAACAGTTACTGGAGGAACTCCACCCTATAATTATACTTGGACAAACAGTATTGGAACTAGTATTGGAACAAATAGTCCTTCCCTTATAAATCTTGAAGCAGGCTCATATACTCTTTCAGTAACTGATGCAAATGGATGTCTACAATCTAGAATCTTTTCAGTGGATGTAATACAACCCCTAACCGCTACAATCAATAAAACTGATATTTATTGTAATGGAAACGCAACAGGGAGCATTACCGTAAATCCATCTGGAGGTTTACCACCTTATACTTACAGTATAAATGGAACAAATTTCCAAACTGGAAATACATTTCCAAGCTTAACAGCTGGAAACTACACTATTATTGTAAAAGATGCTAATACTCCACAAAGTTCAATTTCCTTGAGTATTATAATTACTGAACCTGCACCTTTAACAATCAATTCTACTAATCAAACGAATATAAATTGTTTTGGAAGTAATTCAGGAACTATTGACTTAACTGTTTCAGGAGGTAGTGGAACGTATAGTTTTGTTTGGAGAAATCAAAGTAACGTTATCGTTGGAACAACTGAAGATATAACTAATTTGAATGTTGGAACTTACACCTGTACAATTAGAGATGCAAATCCTAATGCAAGTACTTGTCCAAGTATAACCACAAATCCTATTACAATAACTACTCGTCCACAATTAGTAGCAACGTTAGTCTCACAAACGAATATTCTAATAAATGGTCAATCCACAGGTGCAATTGATATTAACGTAACTGGTGGTTTTGGAAACTATACTTATGCTTGGAGTAATGGAGCGATTACTCAGGATTTAACTGCTATTCCTGCAGGAACATATTCGGTTATTGTTACTGATGAATTAGGTTGTACCACAACATTAAATAATATTACTATAACACAACCAGCGCAATTAATAGTTACACAAAATATTATTACTCCAATAAGTTGTTTTGAAGGGACTAACGGTAGCATTACAGCAAATGTTTCAGGAGGTGTTACTCCTTATATTTTCACTTGGACATTGCCAAATGGAACAACTATTAATCAACAAATTTTATCAAACAGAGCAGCTGGTGTTTATTCTTTAGTAGTTAGAGATGCAAATAATGCAACAGCAACTACAAGCATTACACTTACACAACCTAATGAATTAGCAGGTACATTTGCAAGTACTCCGGTTTCTTGTGGTGGAAATTCAGATGGAAGCATAACAATTAATCCTACAGGTGGTTCGGGTGTTTATACTTATTTATGGAATACTGGAGCAACTTCACAAACTGTTACCAACGCATCGGTTGGTAATTATGTGGTTTTAGTAACCGATTCAAATGGTTGTGAAAAATTATTCACTGGTGGACAAGTATTAGCCGGTGGAGGAATTACTATTACTGAAACCATTCAAAATGTAACATGTGGAACTCCAAATTCGGGTAGCATTAGCCTTGTAGTTTCTGGTGGAAGTAATCAATTCTCAATTCTTTGGGATAACCCAACATTCTCTGGTTTTTCAGTAACTAATTTAGCAGGAGGAACTTATACTGGAACGATAACTGACATCGTAAGCAATTGTATAATTCCTTTTAGTTATACGCTTTCTCAACCTATAAATGTAAGCTTCAATTTACCAGCTGCCATTACACTTTGTAACGGTCAAACTACCGAAATTAATCCTTTAGTTACAAACAATAATGTAACTTATAATTGGACAGCAACGAATGGTTTTACTTCAAATGAGGCAATAATTACCGTTTCAGAAGAAGGTACTTATTCGTTAACAGTTACGGCTTCAAACGGTTGCTCTTTTACCGATTCGGTTTTGGTAACAGTACTATCAGAAGCTATTGAATCTGAATATTTAGTAGCTTCTCAAACGTATAAAGACGAGGAGATTATTTTAATTAATGTGAGCGAACAAACCAATGAAACCTATGAATGGATTTTCCCTTCACAAGCTATTGTTATCTCTCAAAATTCACAAACAGCTGTTGTTAAGTTTACTGAAGTAGGTGTTTATGAAATTGGATTAAAAGCAGTTAATAATTCTGGCTGTATTTTATATGATTACAACCAATTAGTAGTAGAAGAAAATCCGGGCTTACCAGAAGATGATTCAAACACCATTGTCATAAAAGAATTTAAGTTGTATCCTAATCCTATTACCTTATCGCAATTATTTACCATTGATGTTGAGCTTTCTCAATCATTGCCTTTTTCAATTGCCATTTATAATGTTTCATTAGGAAGTTTAGTTGATATAAAGAATTTTACACCACGTAAATTTTTAACAGAAGAATACCAACTAAACATTAGTAGTGCTATGTATTATGTGGTGTTGAGAACTCCTGGAAATGTACAAACCAAAAAATTAATTATCAACTAAGGATGAAATTTTTAAAATTATATAGCTTACTTTTTTTACTTAGTAGCGCACTTGCCTATACACAAGTCGATACTTTATATCGCGCTCCAAATGTATATGCAAAAGGAAAAGTAAGCAATTCTAAAATATTATTAAAATGGTCTGTTGACGAGCCTGTTTTATGGAAAAAATCATTACAAGCAGGTTATAAATTACAGCGCACAGTCGTTTTAAGAGATGGAAATCCTATTATGAAAGATGAAACAGTAATTTTAGATGAAAAATTACTACCATTACCATTACCAGAATGGGAAAAATTATCGGAACAAGACAGTACTGTTTTAATTGTAGCACAAGCTATATATGGAGCAGAATTTCAAGTGGAACGAAAAGACAATTCAATTAGTAGCATGATGTTGTTAAACGATGAAAACAATCAACGATTTGCTTTTGCATTAATGGCATCAGAGCAATCATATTTGGCAACAAAAGCTGCAGGTTGGGGTTATGAAGATGAAACGGCTAAGCCCAATGAAAAATATGTTTACACCATTACCTATTTAGGTCAAACCGAAACTCCTATGAGTGCTTCTGTTTACATTGGTTTACAAGATCAAAACGATAACACACCACCTTTAAAACCAGAGGCTATTTTTGGGAATAAAACAGTAATGGTTATTTGGGATTTTGAGTCACAGCAAAGTTTATATTCGTCTTATCATTTAGAACGCTCAACCGATGGTAAAAATTTTACAAGACTCAATAAAGTGCCTATTTATTCTTGGGAAAGTAAAAGTAAAATTATTTCTTATACTGATAATTTAGAGCAAAACGGACAACAATATTATTATAGAATATTAGGAATTGACACCTTTGGTGAAGTGAGCAAACCATCAGAAGCAATTTCTGGACAAGGAATGAATTTCTTAGAATATTCACCTCAAATAATAGCAAAAGGGGCTATTTCAGATACAGATGTTAATATCGAATGGAACTTCCCTGAAGAAGGAGAAGCAAAAATTTCAGGATTTAATGTCTTACAAGGAGAAAAAGAAGAAGGTCAATTTCAAATAGTACAAGAAAACATAATTCCATCAGCAAGAAAAACATTGGTTAAAACTGTTTTAAAACCATCCAATTATTTTAAAATTCAAGCCGTTGCAAAAGAAGGTGGTTCAAGAGAATCGTTCCCCGTTTTAGTTCAACCTGTAGATTCTATTCCTCCAGTTGCTCCAGTAGAATTAGAAGGAGTTATAGATTCACTAGGTGTAGTGAATTTGAAATGGAAACAAAATGCAGAAATTGACTTACAAGGGTATAAAGTATTTAGAAGTTACGACCCTAATGTAGAATACTCTCAAGTAACAAGAGCAGTTTGGTTGAACAATTCTTACAGAGATTCTATCAACGCAAAAACCTTGAATAAAAAAGTGTATTACAAAGTAATTGCAATAGATCAAAGGTACAATGAATCTGAATTTTCAAAGTATGTAGAAATTAAAAAAGTAGATATTATTCCTCCTTCTGCTCCTGTTATTAAGGATTATGTTTTGGAGGAAAATAAAATAAAAATACTCTTTATTCAAAGTAGTTCAGATGATGTGGTGTCGCATAAAATATACAGACGTTCTGAAAAAGAAACCGATTGGCAAGTAATCAAAGAAATTAAAGACAAAAAAACTACTGAGTTTACCGATGCCAATCTTACTGCAAAAATCGATTATTATTACACCATTATTGCCATTGATGATGCCGGTAACGAAAGTGATCCAGCAGAACCTTTAATTGCAACTCCTGTAATGCAAATCGTAAGACCTGGCATGAAATCGTTTGATTATTATGTAGATAGAAGTAATAAAAAATAGAATTGTATTGGTCTTCCAAAGAAAAAGATATTTACGAATACGAGTTGTATAAAAAGAAAAAAGACGGACAATATATTTTATATAAAGTGTTCCAATATGAAAAAGAAAAAATGAGCTTTTTAGATGATAATATCAATCCAGGAAATGTGTATTTGTATTCCATAAGAGCTGTTTTTAAAGACGGTGCTACTAGTACTTTTAAAGAAATCACTGTAACCTATTAATTGATTCTTGATGTTAAAAAATTACCCTAAATATTTACTTTTTGTAATGCTATTTGCTTTTTTAAGTTGCTTGAAAGAGGAAATTTTAATAGCTAATGCCGATTTCATTTTTGAAGAAACCATAACCAGTACTGGAAAGAAGCTAACGTTTACTAATTTATCTACCAATGGAGAACAGTTTGAGTGGACATTTGAAAACGGAACACCTGCAACTTCAACCGAATTTAATCCAGGACAAGTAAGCTTTACAGTTGCAGGAACACAAACGATAAAACTAAAAGTGTCCAACAAAGACGGTTCAGTTTCTGAAATAGAGAAACAAATTGAAGTAACCTCAAATCCTACAACCGATTTTAGTTACCAAATTCTAATCAATAATTACGCTCCTGTTGAGGTTCAACTAACTAATTTATCGCAAAATATAGCAAGTTACGATTGGCAATTTTCAAACGGATCACCTAGTAATTCCACACAAGCACAACCATCAAATGTACTATTTAATACTGTTGGTACACAAACTATTACGCTGAATACACTAAGTACTTCTGGAATTACCTCACAAAAAACCATAACATTTGAAGTCCTACCAGAATTAAACACAAATTTTGATTATTCGGTGTTACCAATAGACGACAATTTCAACGCACCCGTTAAAGTATTTATTGAAAACTCGACCATAAGTGCAACTTCTTATACTTGGGAAGTAGTTGGAGCAAGTCCAAGTAATTCAACCCTAGAAAATCCTAGTTTTATTTTCAATGCTGCCGGAAATTACCAAATAAAATTAACAGCAACAAATGGAAAACAAACGCAAACCTTAATTAAAAACATTACAGTGTTACCTTATGCCAATTTAAGCACACAAACTAATGTGAAATTAGGAATCAATTCTGCACAAAATACGGTAGGAAGTTATTATTCCACTACACAAAAAAAGGTATATAAAAGCAGTGAAATCAATGCACAAAATGGAAGCGGAATTGATATAGTGTTTTTCGGTTTAGGAAATACATTCACTTCAAATGTATTTGTTTCTCCTACAGAAGCTGCCACTTTTGGCTTAACCAATATACCAAATGCAACAGTAACACAATATACGAACAAACAAGAAAATTGTTCCTGTTCAATTGTAACAGAAACCGATTTTGACAACATAACAGATGATACTTTTTTACAAGGTATAACAATCACAGCTCAAAATAGTGCTTTTAATAATACCGTTGTTCCTAGAATAATTCCTTTTGTAACAGCAAATGGTAGAAAAGGAGTAGTAAAGCTAAAATCTTTTGTAACAGATGGAGCAAATTCGTATGTGTTAGTCGATATAAAAGTGCAAAAAAGCCTATAATAAAAGTAATTGTGAATAAAATAATCCTTAAATATTCGTTTGCTGCACTTCTATTATTTTGCGCATTAAAGCTACAGTCTCAATCCGTAGATTTAGGTTCATTTTCAGGGAAACCTTTTAAAATTGGTGGAGGAATTGCTGCAGGAGCAACTTATTTTGATTCTAATAGAAATGCAAGAGAACCATTTGTTTACAATTTTACAGGTAATGTAAATGTGTCGTTATATTCTTTTTCCATGCCTATTTCTTATAATTTTACCAATTTAGGAGGTCAATTAGATTATAAAATACCTTTTAATTTCAACAGATTAAGTATTAGTCCAAAATACAAATGGGTAACCGCACATATTGGAGATGTTAGCATGACCTTTTCTCCTTATTCGTTAGCTGGACATCAGTTTAGTGGAGCTGGTGTGGAATTAACACCAAACGGACCAATCAAATTTTCAGCAATGTATGGTCGTTTTCTAAAAGCAGTAGAAGATGATGGTAACCCAAATACATTACCCGCTTTTAAAAGAATAGGCTACGGAAGTAAAGTAGAATATGTAAAAGACAAGTTTAAAGTGGGCTTAATTGGTTTTTATGCCAAAGATTTCATCAATTCCTTACAAGTTATTCCAGATGCGAAAGACGTTACACCAAAGGAAAACTTGGTAGTTAGTATTTCGGCTGAAGCCAAAATTAACGAAGATTTAAAACTATATACAGATATTTCCAACTCTTCCCTAACACAAGATCTAAGAGCAGAAGAAACCGATGAAAAGATAGGGTTATCTAGTTTTTTCTTCAACAATAGAACTTCAACACAAAATTTCAATGCCTATAAAGTTGGGTTAGATTATAAAATTCAAAAAACTACTTTAGGAACGAGTTTTGAACGCGTAGATCCTAATTATCAAACCTTAGGAGCGTATTTTTTTGCTAACGATTTGCAAAATATTATGGTCAACATTGGAAGACCTTTCTTCAGTGATAAGTTGATGTTACAAATGAACGTGGGTGTGCAAAGAGATAATTTAGACAATAAAAAAGTAACCACTACCAATAGATTAGTAGGAACTGTAAATGCATCGGCTCGTTTTTCAGAAAAGCTGATTTCAAATTTTACGCTGACAAACCAAACCACAACTACAAACGCAAATCCAGATCAGTTTACACAAATCAATCAAACCAATCCCGAATTGAACAATGTGGAACAAATCAATTACCGTCAGTTATCGAGAAGTGCAAATGTAAATACCAATTATAATTTTGAGCCCACAAAAAAGAACAAGAAAAGTATAGTTTTCAACTATTCTTTCAACCAAGTGGCAAATGAACAAGGAGGTATTATTCGTTTAGGACAATTGTCTTCCTTCCATAATTTCAGTACTAATTATTCACACCTATTATTGGAATCAAAATGGGCTTTTAATTCGTCTTTAAACTTTACACACAGTACTATTGGAGCAGATATAGCTTCTACTTATGGAACAACGTTAGGAGCTAGTAGGAAATTTTTAAAGGACAAATTAATCACCCAATTAAGTTCGGCAATTAATCAAAGTGTTAGTGATAATTTTACGACCCAAAACCTTAATTTCAGGTTTACTTCAAGTTATAAATTATGGGACCAACACAATTTCAATTTGTCGGCTTCCCAAATTTTTAGTAATTCTTCTGGAACCACTCCTAAACCAAGTATCAATGAAATTACGATTACTTTTGGCTACAATTATACTTTTTGGTGGAACCAAAAAAGAAAACAAGAAAAAAGAAGACAAAAGCAACAACACAAACTGCTGAAAAAGAATACACTAAAAGTAAAAATTAACGAAACAGTTGTTGAAAATACAGCTCCCCAACTTAAAAAAGACATCAACAAGCATTTAGAAACGATAAATTTTAAAATGCAGATAGCTTGCAACAAGTTGTAGCAAAACAAAAAAACGATATTTTCCTTTTGTTAGATGAATATGACACTATTACCAATAAAAAAGCACTAAAAGCTAAAGAAAATCTTATAAAAGAAGAAATTGAAAACTTTAACGAAACGGTTAATGAGTATGCTGCTTTTGATAAAGAATATAACGCTATAGCAGAAAACGCAATTAAACAATTACTTTTCAATACAAGACAAACCAATCTTTTTAGCAAACGCTATTTCATGCAAAAATACAAGCTAGAAATTACAACAGAAACAAGAGATACTAAAGAACAACTTGCACAGGTAGAAGCTGCTATTTTGGAAAATAAGGTAACTTTAACTAAAAAAGATGCCTTTGCCTTGTCACATTTGAATTTAGTATTATTTTTAAGAGATAATGATTCGGTAGAAGAAGTGAAAGCAAAATGCCAAACGATTATAGAGGAGCAAAAACCAGAAATCTATACCAAATGGCAAAACAAAGAAAAAGAAAACACAATTGTCGATAGTTTAGAAGTAAAATTAGCCGATGGTTTTATTCAAAATTACCTAACAAAATTTCAGATTAAATGATAAATAGTACATACAAAAAAGCAAATCGTCTATTATATACTATTTTATTAGTATGCATAGTACAATTAGGTTGGGCACAAATTTATCCTGTTCAAGTAAACAGTAATGTGTTGCCACCTTATTTATCAGCAATTTCAAAATACAGCACCACTACAGATCAAAAATACCTTGTTAATATTTTCACAAGTGATTTAAATGTTGTCAACCGACAAGTAAAACTGAAATTATACCTACAAGGCAATGGAATAAATGCACAATCTACTCCAGTTGTTGTAGGTGCTTCCCCTTTATTTATCAATGGAGGAGAGAGTTTGCAATTAAACAATATCGACTTAGCTCCTTATTTCGAATTGCAAAATTTACAAGGCATTAATCCATTGCAATATAGTGGTGTTTTACCACAAGGAAATTATACTTTTTGTGTTGAAGTCTATGATTTTGTTACCAATCAACCCATTTCTCAAAATCATGTACCTTCTTTTACTTTATTTATAATGATCCACCCTTATTAAATGTACCTACAAACCATGAAGTAATCTTTTTTCAAGAGCCACAAAACATTATTTTTACTTGGACACCGCGACATATCAATGCTACAAATATTGAATATCAGTTTGAATTAATCGAACTCTTAGACAATCAAGCACCATCTAATTATGCTTTTATTGTAGGAGCACCCGTTTGGCAAGAAACACTCAATAACACTATTTTAAATTACAATTTCAACTTACCACAGTTAGTAGCTGGAAAAAAATATGCATGGAGAGTAAAAGCCGTTAGTCAACCTGGTTTTGGTGAAGACGCTATTTTCAATAATAACGGATATAGTGAAATTTACGATTTCATTTATGCAGGAAATTGTAGTGCTCCTGAGTTTGTTTTGGCACAATCCACTTCGGCTACACAAGCTAAGATTATGTGGCAAACCAACACCAATCATCTAGCAAATGTAGTGCAATATAGAAAAGTAGGTACAGAAGAATGGTTCAACGCACCAGTTGCTAACGGACAAGCCTTGTTATTAGGCTTAGAACCTTCCGAAACCTACGAATTCCAAGTAGGAGGAACCTGTTTAGGAAACATAACTACGTTTTCAGCAATAAATCAGTTTACGCAACCTGAAAAAGATCAAGTAGCTATAAATTGTGGTATTGCACCAGCGATAGACTTAACAAATGTAACGCTATATAATGAGCCTTAGCAAAAGATAGTGGTTTTATGGCTGCCGATTATGCTATTCACATAACCGAAGTAGAAGGAACAGGATCTTATACTGGAAAGGGTGGACTAAGCTCCTTACTTGAAAAACCTTAAAATAGCAGTAGAATTTGAAAACATCAAATTAAACTCTGAGCTTAAACTAGTTGAAGGAGAAGTAAAAGCGCAATACGATCCTACTTGGGGTAATATACTAGATATAAACGAAGTAATAGATATAATAGATGATTATTTAGATGGTTTTCAAGAATCAACCGATGTACATAATTATCAGGTTAATTTTGTCATTACAGATGTAACAAATATTACCGTTCAAAACGGACAAATCATCATTACCACTCCACAAGGTACAACTGGAGCTATTTTAGATTTTGACCAAGGTGAAAACACTACTATTACCGATAGTAACGGTAGTGTATATAACGTGGATGGACAAGGAAACGTTACTTTGGTGCAACAAGGAATAGGTATTCCTAATAGCTCTAATACTGAAAACCTAAACAGCGATGGAGAAGTAACAGCACTTTCAAATGTAGGTGCAAAAGTAGTTTTTAGTAATAACAGTGCTAGTAAAGCCTTCGATGATTCTAGCGCAAACTACAGCAATGCTCCACCAAAACTAGCCAAGCAATACAAAACCATAAAAGATGCTAGTGGAAACGACTATCCTTTTTATTACAAAGCCGTTATAAACAATGAAGACGGTTTAAAAACCACCGATTTAGTAACTGCTGTAATCACCATTACTGATACACTTATAAAACCAAAAGACATTGTCTTTAATTTAAAAGGGATAAAAGTAGAAGAAAAATCAAGTAGTACTGTTGGTAATGTAACTACAAAAGTGATAGAAGTACCAGCATTTACAACCGTTGGAGAAAATGAATTACTAGCGTTAGTAAAAATAAAAACCGATTCTTTAAAACAGAAAGTAATTGGTGCCATGACAGTAATTCCTATAAAAAATGTAGGCACTGTAAATGTAACTTTAGTACCAGTTAATGGAGCAACTGTAACAAATGATGATATAGTAGCAATACAAAAATATACAATGGAGCAGGAGTTGCACTAAACATAACCATTGCACCAAACCATACCGAAGCCAGTACTACTTTAGAGTGTGGTACTAGTGGTTGGATTGCAAATTATACTACCGAACAAAATGCCTTCATAGACCGATACAAAGCAGCTAAAACCATTAGCGATACAGAATACTATGTTTTCGTTACCAAAGGTATTCAACCATCACGACCACTTTCTGGGTTTATGCCATTGCACAGACAATATGGTTTTGTATTCTCAGACGAAACAAGAGTAGGAGAAACAAAACAAACCGAAGGTTCCCGTTTAGCAACAATAATAGCACACGAACTAGGACACGGTGCTTTTGAACTAGAACATCCATGGGAGAAATTTGATTATAATAAAGAGGCTTTTTCTACCAACTGGTTAATGGATTATGCAAGTGGTGCAAAATTACCCTACATGCACTGGCAACAAATTAGCCATCCTAAAACGAAGTTGTATTTGTTTCAGAGTGATGAGAGTGGGGAGCTTGCTGGAGGATATGCAATTGCTCCTGATTATAGTTTTATAAGTAATGGACAGGAAAAAACAGTTGCATTTTTAGAGTTAGCACCAAAAGGTTTTTTAGGTGGATTTGTTAAGAATTCAAAAAATTATAAATGGGATTTAGCAGATAAATTATATGTTAATGAAAATGACTCATCGGATTTTGTAATACCTACAAAGTCGAGCCTGATTCAAATAGTAAAATATATTTATTTTTTAATAATGATGCTCCTGTAGGACTTAGAAAATATTTAAGAACTATTTATAATCAAGAGTTAAAAGATGTTTTGAAAACATTAAATCAAGATGATTTATCTCAGTATATTAATAAGTATGCCATTAAAGAAAATTTTAAGAAAAAAGATGAAAATAGAACTATTTATTGGGGTTATGTATCGTGCAGTAATTGTGATGCTGATGGTAATGAAGATGGTGGTGCTGGTCTAAATGTTATTAACTTAATTAAGGAGAATAAATACAGTAAAGAAGTATTAGATAAACTTATAGAATTAACATCAACTAGTTCTATAAATAAAATAACACGTGAAAGACATAATTTAAAAGGTAAAATTATATTGTCATCTCAAAACATTGAAGATAATATTGCCACAATATCTTTAGTAAACATATCTGGAAGGGATAATATCCTCATTGATAATGTTAAGTATGAAATAAATCCAGATGAAATTGTTTTTTGGGTAGAGTATAATTCTGAGGGTAAAATTAGAGTTAAAAATATTCTAGTTGGAGACAGTTTTGATAAAGGTATGGAAACCTCTTTAATGGCATGGGATTCTCAATTAGACTGGCAGCAGAAAACGTTTTTCGAAAAGTTCGTGTCAACTTCGTATGAATTAGTAGATGATTATTTTAGTGCGGCATATGATATGTTAGATATGTTAAGTAGTGCAATTAATAAAGCGAAAATTCCTGCTGAAATTTATGATTGTTCTCATGTTAATTACAAACCAATATATGCTAAGATATTCAGTTACCTTAATTTCACTTCTTTAATACAAGATAAAATTGTAGCAGAACTTTTAAAATCTTATCCAGAGTATGGTAACATTCTAAATCATAATAATTCTACTCCAAGTAGAATACAGTTTGCATTATTCTGTGGAGTCTATAATGGTTTAGTAGATGTAATTAAATCAGTACCAGATCTTGCAAAACTCCTAATTTCACCATTAAGTAGTAAGGGAAGAGATGATGTTTCAAAATTTATTGAGCAGATAAGTGAAAAGGAAATTTATTTAGAGGATGAAATAACATTGGCATGTGATTCATGTGGTAAAGGGATGAGTTTTCCAAAAGTATGGTATTTTTTAAAACAAGGTATAGAATCTAAACTAACACTTACTAAACCTTGCGAAACAGCAGAGTTTATTGGTTCAATTGCTGGACCTATAGTAGTTATGTGTTTAGGAGATGAGGTTGCTGGTGCTGGAATTGTTAGTAGAGTTGCTTCTACAACAATTAAAATATTCAAATATTGTGATAGATTAACTGATCCATTCAGATATGCTGGAATGAGTTTTAAGTTTGTTAAAAGTGCTAGTGGTAAAGCTTTGTTGTTAGTTAAAGATGCTACAGGAGATGTAATAAGACAATTAGATAATGGTGCTTTTAGAGTGAAAGTCATCTTTGATAATATTGAAAGAGTAATTGAAGTAACTGAAGATCAATTAGGGCTTTTAGTTCAAGATAGTGCAGGAGCTATACTCAACATAAATGGAGTGCAAAAACGGTTAGAATTGTTGGTGCTGTAATTAAAAATTCCACTTCAGTTTTCACTGATTTTGTGAGCAGAACAAGAAACTTAGCATTAGCAAGTGCTCTATCTTTTCAAATGCTTGGTACACCAATAGCAACTTTTAGTAAAAGCGCAGATAATATAATTGAGAACACTATTGAGATAGCTGGGAAAACAGACTTGACTACGGACATTATAAATATAATTCCAAAAATTGAAACTCAAGCATCCCAACAATTTGCAAATACTGCAACTACTTTAATTAAAAAAGCACCTAATGCTACTGCAAAACAAGGAAAATTGGTTATGCTTGAAGGAGTAGATCAACTATATGATGTTTTAGCTATTAAAATTGATAATCTAATTGATTATTTAATAATTAAGCCAGCACAAGCAGGAAGTACTCCAGTAAACTTGCCTATATACCGTGTAGTAAGAGAAAGTACAGAAGAAAACCCTAAATGTACCTTTTGTCCTAACAAGGTAGGAAACACAAAGAACAGTCAACTATGTCAAAAGCTAGAACAATTAGGAATTAATACGCAAAATAATGTTGGTGTTCAAAAGTTATGCGATAAAGGGATTGATGTAGTTGTTCTAAATAAAGTACTTGCTCTTACTATTGCTAAACAAAAATTTTGTTGGATGATTTTGCTAATACCGCTTCAGGTAATTTAAATAAACTTCAACATAATAATTTGTTTGAAATATGGGAATCATTTGCAATTGAAACTAATATCTTAGCAGGTGAAATGCGAGCAAGATACATAAGAGATTTAACATCACTATCAACAGAAAATATTGATGTGGTAAAACAAATGATTGCCTTTAGAAAACAATTATATCAAGCATATACTAATCTAGGGTTAGATTTTAACGAAATTACGAAAAAAAATATAGCATTTGCTGAAATTTAGCTAACGAGATAAATGGTGTTAAGAAAAGATATTTGAATAAAC
>JAAURU010000332.1 GCA_012032075.1 Flavobacterium sp. | reverse complement strand
TTTTCAATAAAAGTGGTAACATTTGCCCCTTTAATATAAAATCATCAAGCCTACCATTAATTTTTAAAATCTAAAACTTTTGGAGTTTCTAAATTTTCATCGGTTAATCTAAATCTACTATTAATAATAGTTATACTACTAGCTTTCATTCTAAATTTTCCAGAAGAAGGTGAACCATCATCGAAAGATTCAATAAACTTATCAATATTCTTGTAATCTTCACCTTTATACTGCGTTATTTTAAAATCGAGTCCATCTAAAATAACATTGCCTAAATAAGGATGTCCATTTTCATATATTTTTTTAACACTTAAAATAGAAGTATTTAGTCTATTAATATAAAACAAGGTATCTTTATGATGATCTTTACTCAAAATTCCTTTTAATTTTACGCTTCCATAAGGAGTAATAGCAACTTTTTGAATACTTATATCAGTACCAAATTCTTTATTCAAATATTCAGTTGCATACTTACCTAAATAAGTTTGTACAAAAGGTAATGATAATAATATTCCTGATACGAGTAGAAAAACCAGAATTACTAATATAGTCCTTAAGAATATTTTTTTTAATTTTTTGATACTCTAAAAAGTTTTAAATTTGTGAAGATTTCCGTTATTTGCAGTATTACGAACAAAAATAAACATTTTTGTAAGATAATTACAATTGCCATTATGCAAATTTCATGCCTATTTACAAAATGAAAAAAAATATATACACTCTTGCGATTGAAAGTTCTTGTGATGATACAGCAGCAGCTATACTTTGCAACGATAAAGTATTATCAAATATTGTAGCAAGACAAGCCATTCATGAAGAATATGGTGGTGTAGTTCCAGAACTTGCTTCGAGAGCTCATCAACAAAATATTGTACCTGTTGTTGATGTAGCTTTAAAAAAAGCTGGAATTACTAAAAAAGATTTAGATGCAGTTGCATTTACTCAAGGTCCAGGTTTAATGGGTTCGCTACTTGTAGGTGGTTCTTTTGCAAAATCTTTAAGCCTTGCGTTGGATATACCTTTGATAGCCATCAATCACATGAAAGCTCATATTTTAGCACATTTTATTGACGAAGAAGGGTTTGACAAACCAACTTTTCCATTTATAGCTTTAACAATAAGTGGTGGACATACTCAAATTGTTCAAGTAAATAGTTTTTTTGATTTAAAAATTATAGGAGAAACTACCGATGATGCTGTGGGAGAAGCTTTTGATAAATCTGCAAAAATTTTAGGATTACCCTATCCTGGTGGACCACTTATAGATAAATATGCTCAAGAAGGAAATCCTAAAGCGTTTCCATTTACAAAACCAAAAGTACCTGGTTTAAATTTTAGTTTTAGCGGTTTAAAAACCCAAATTCTATATTTTGTCCAAAAAAATATTGCCTTAAACCCAAATTTTATAGAAGCTAATCGAAATGATTTATGTGCTTCTATTCAACATACAATAATCACAATTTTAATGGATAAATTAAAGTTGGCTGTAAAAGAAACTGGAATTAAACAAATTGCTATAGGTGGTGGAGTTTCAGCAAATAGTGGAATTCGTAAAGCAATAAAAGAAACTGAAAATAAATACGGTTGGAAAACATTTATTCCTAAATTTGAATACACTACAGATAATGCTGCAATGATAGGCATTGTAGGTTATTATAGTTATTTAGAAAATAATTTTAGCTCAAAATCAGCTGTATCAAAAGCAAGAATCGAATTTTAATATGCAATTGTTCTATAATTCCAATATAAAAAAAGAAGACACAACTTTTACTTTTGATAAAGAAGAAAGTAAACATATAGTTAAAGTACTCAGAAAAAAAGAAAAAGATATCATTAATATTACAAATGGATGTGGGTATTTATTTATTTCTGAAATAATTAGCGCTTCCGAAAAAAAGTGTGAAGTAAAAATTACTAGTGTAAAATTTCAGGAAACTTCAAAGTACAAACTTCACATTGCAGTTGCACCAACAAAAATGAATGATCGTTTTGAATTATTTTTGGAAAAAGCTACAGAAATTGGAATTCATGAAATAACACCACTAATTTGTGAACATTCTGAACGAAAAGTATATAAAAAGATAGAGCAGAAAAAATTTTACAAGCTGCCATGAAACAATCGTTACAATATTATTTACCCAAAATTAATAATCCTATTTCCTTTTCAGAATTTATTTCAACAAATTTTGATGGTTTAAAATATATTGCACATTGCGAAGAACAAGAAAAAAAATCATTTAAACAATGTGTAAAAAAGATGATAATATTCTTATTTTGATAGGCCCAGAAGGAGATTTCTCTGTAAAAGAAATTGAAAAAGCAAAAAGTCAAAATTTTATTCCAGTAACACTTGGAAATACAAGATTAAGAACCGAAACCGCAGCATTAGTAGCATGTCATACTGTTGCTTTAATAAACGAGTAATTATGATTAAATATTTTTTACTAGTACTTATATCAAGCTCAAACTTAATTTTATCTCAAGAAGTAGCTGTTTTGAAATATTCTGGTGGTGGAGATTGGTATGCTAATCCAACATCATTGCCAAATTTAGTAACATTTTGCAATCAAAACATAAGTACTAAAATAAGTACTAAAATCGCAACAGTTGAAACAAATAGTTCAGAGATATTTTCTTACCCATTTATTCATATGACTGGTCATGGAAATGTAGTTTTCAATGAAGTTGATTCCCAAATTTTACGTACTTATTTAACCTCAGGTGGCTTCTTACATATAGATGATAATTATGGTATGGATGAATTCATTAGAAAAGAAATTCAAAAGTTATTTCCTAATAATAGTTTAGTAGAAATACCAAATAGCCATAGTATTTTTAAAACACCTTATAATTTCCCGAATGGTTTACCCAAAATCCACGAACACGAAAACAATAAACCCCAAGCATTTGGTATTTTTATTGAAGGAAGATTAGCATTACTTTATACCTATGAAAGTGATTTAGGTGATGGATGGGAAAACCAAGAAGTCCATAATGATCCACCTAGTGTGAGAGAAAAAGCATTAAAAATGGGTGCAAACATTATATATTATGTATTCAATAACTAAAAACCTTAAAATATATTTAAGACTTTAGCACTTTATTTCTGTTTTTTACAATTATATAGAAATCTTTTTTATAAAACAATATTCAAAAGCAACTTTTTTTTGTAAAACTAATTCTTTTTTCTCATAATATTGTGTTGTTATAAAATTAACCAAACCTTAACAACTAACAAGTATTATTTATGAAAAAAATTTTTGTCCTAGCTTCTATGCTAGTTTTAGGCTTTTCATGTCAAAATGAAGATGCAACAGTTGAAAAAGAAACAACTACAAAAGATTTAAGTAAAATCGCAGAAAGAGGTTGTGATTCCCACAATATGTTAGAATATCAATTAAAACAAGACCCTTCATTGGCACAAAGAATGAAAGATATTGAAGTAGAAACTTCAAAATTTATTTCTGAAGGAAAAATCGTTAATGGAGTTTTAGAAATTCCTGTTGTATTTAATGTTTTATACACTAATTCTACAAATAATATTTCAGATGCTCAAATTCAATCACAAATTGATGTTTTAAATAACGATTTTAGAGCAACAAATTCAGATTATAACTCAAGCAATCCATTCAATAGTGTAAGAGGAGGTCTTAATGTTAAATTTATTCTTGATGCTATCAACAGAAAATCAACAACTACTTCTATATGGTACTCTGTAGATAACTTTATGAAATCTACAAGTAAAGGTGGTATTTCTCCTACTTCACCTACTACAAAATTAAATTTTTGGGTAGTACCAGATTTAAGAAGAAAAGATACTAATTCACAATTACTAGGTTTTGGTCAGTTTCCTGGTGGGTCTTCTGCTACTGATGGAATCGTTTGTGGTCATTATTGTACTGGTGTTGGTGGGTCAACATCTGCTCCTTTCAACTTAGGTAGAACAGCAACTCATGAAGTGGGTCACTGGATGAATTTACGTCATATTTGGGGAGATACTACTTGCGGTTCAGATTCTGTTTCAGATACTCCTACTCATAATGATGCAAATTATGGTGTTCCTGCTACTGGACACAAAAGTACTTGCACTGGAACTCCATTAGAAATGTATATGAATTATATGGATTATACAGACGATAGAGGGATGTATATGTTCTCAAGCGGTCAAGTTTCTAGAATGGCTGCAATATTTAGTAGTACAGGTTCTAGAAGATCATTTAGATAGTATACATTTTTTTTATATAAAGGCCTTCAGACATTTCTGAAGGTCTTTATTATTTACATATTTTTATTCAAAAATAAAAATTTAAAAGGCAAAAAACACAAAAACCAGTTTAAATGCTTAATTTTATTTTTTTTATCAAAATTTTAACTTTTATTTAAAATTATTGATTTTTTTATTTAAAAT
>JAAURU010000331.1 GCA_012032075.1 Flavobacterium sp. | reverse complement strand
ACTTCTAGTTATAAGCTGTAAAAGAGAAAAAAGAAAACCACTTCAACTGAAACTGAAACTTCAAAAATAGCCACACCATTTGTTTGGGAAGCAGCAAATGTCTATTTTCTTTTAACTGATAGATTTAAAAATGGAGACACTTTAAATGACAATCTCGTAGAAAGAAATAAATCAACAGGAGTCTTAAGAGGTTTTGAAGGTGGTGACATTCGTGGAGTAATTCAAAAATTAGACGAAGGTTATTTTAGCAATTTAGGTATCAATGCCATTTGGATGACACCAGTTGTAGAACAAATTCATGGTTCTGTAGATGAAGGAACTGGAAATTCGTATGGTTTTCATGGCTATTGGACAAAAGATTGGACGACTTTAGATCCTTGTTATGGTACTAAAAAAGACTTAGCTGAATTAGTAGAAAAAGCACACGCAAAAGGCATTAGAATTGTTCTGGATGCAGTAATTAATCACACTGGTCCAGTTACTGAAAAAGATCCAGTTTATCCAAATGATTGGGTAAGAACGTCTCCAAAATGTACGTATGACAACTATGGAAACTACATCAACTGTACTTTAGTTGAAAACCTTCCAGATGTTAAAACGGAAAGTAATGAAAATGTAGAATTACCTCCAATGTTAGTTGAAAAATGGAAAAAAGAAGGTCGTTATGATGAAGAAATTGCTGAACTAGATGCTTTTTTCAAAGAAACAGGCTACCCTAAAGCTCCAAAATACTACATCATGAAATGGTTATCTGATTACATTACAGATTTTGGAATTGATGGTTATCGTGTAGATACAGTAAAACACACTTATGAAGATGTTTGGAGTGCTTTTTCAAAAGTTTGCCAAAGTAAATTTGAAACTTTCAAAAAAAATAATCCAACCAAAGTTTTAGACAACAACAACTTCTTCTTAGTTGGTGAAGTATATAATTATGGAATTAATGCTAAAAGAATGTTTGATTTTGGAGATAAAAAAGTAGATTACTTTGCTAATGGATTTAACAGTTTAATCAACTTTAACTTCAAAGGAGATGCCAATCGTTCCTATGAAGAATTATTTTCAGATTATGGAAACATTCTTCAAAATGACTTAAAAGGTTTCAGTGTTATGAATTATGTAAGTTCGCATGATGATGGACTATCCTTTCGATAAAAAAAGAGAAAAAACAATAGAAGCTGGAACTAAATTATTATTAGCTCCAGGAATTTCACAAGTATATTATGGTGATGAATCGGGTCGTTCTTTAGATATCGAAGGAGCTCAAGGAGATGCAACTTTACGTTCCTTTATGAATTGGGAAGACATCCAAAATAATCCAAAAACAAAAGAAGTATTAGTTCATTTTCAAAAATTAGGAAAGTTCAGAAGCAATCATCCAGCAATTGGAGCAGGAAAACACACACAAATCACCGCTTCTCCTTATGTTTTTAGTCGAACATTTACAAAAGACTATTTTAAAGACAATGTTATTGTTGGTTTAGATTTGAATGCTGGTAAAAAAGAAATTTCTGTTGGCACCATTTTTAAAGATGGAGATGCTGTTTTAGATGCCTATTCCAATACAAAATCAGTAGTAAAAAATGGCAAAGTAAGTTTTGATACTCCTTTTACTATTTTATTAGTTGAAAAAGAGTAGAATGGTTAGATGCGGGAAGTGGGAAGTTTGAAGATAAGACAGCTAATCTATTCTAATTAACATCTTTTCAAGAAATAAACCACTATGAACTAAAAGTCAATAGATTTTAAGAAGCAGACTAAAAATCTGCACAGTTGTAGATCTTATTTATTTAACACGAATTACACATATTAGTACTAATTAATTTGTGAAAATTGGTGAAATTCGTGTCAAAGTCTTTAGAACCTGAAAGGGAAATGCACTAAAAGTGCATAGTTTTAAACTATATTTAAAACCAATAAATAATAAACATAATTTCATAGATTTTAGAAATTTCTTAAATCTGTGTTCCAAAAAAAGATAAAATAAAAAAACAATTCATAATCCTTAGCATTACTTGCAACACTTTTCAGTTGTAAAGAAAAAGATAATGCAGCAGTAACTCCTGTTACAATTGAACCAAAAGAAATTGCCCAATTCAGTCCTGAAATGGCAGAAAATGCAATTATTTATGAAGCAAACATTCGTCAATATTCTCCAGAAGGAACATTTAACGAGTTTACCAAAGATATTCCGCAACTAAAAGAATTAGGTGTAAAAATTATTTGGCTAATGCCAATTTTCCCAATTTCAGAAACCAAAAGAAAAGCAACTGGTGGAGCAGATAGCAAATTTGCTTCAGAAATGCCAAAAGAAGAACAAGCAAAATACTTAGGAAGTTACTACGCTGTTTCCGATTTCAAAGCGATTAATCCAGAATTTGGAAACATTGAAGACTTTAGAAATCTTGTAAAAACAGCTCATGAAAACGGAATATATGTAATCTTAGATTGGGTTCCAAATCATACAGGTTGGGATCATGTTTGGATAAAAGAACATCCAGAATTTTATACCAAAAACGAAAAAGGTGAAATTACGCATCCAAAAGATACCGATTGGACAGATGTAGCCGATTTGGATTATTCCAATACTGGTTTACGCAAAACCATGGTAGAAGACATGAAACATTGGTTAAAAAAAAGAAGGAGTTGATGGTTTTCGATGTGATGTAGCTGGTTCAGTTCCAACCGATTTTTGGCAAGAAGCTATTCCGCAATTGCGTAAAGAAAAAAACATATTCATGTTAGCTGAAGCTTGGGAACCAGAATTATTTAAAAATAATTTATTTGATATGGGTTATGCTTGGGATGGACATCATACCATGAATAAAATTGCACAAGGAAAAGAAAGCGTTGCTGCATGGGATGCTTACATGGAAAAAAGAACTAAGGACTATGAAACAGATGATATTTTAATGAATTTTGTAGATAATCATGATGAAAATTCATGGAATGGTAGTATTCAAGAAAGAATGGGTGAAGCTAGTGAGATTATGATGGCTTTATCCTATCTAACTCCTGGAATGCCATTAATTTATAGTGGTGACGAATATGGCTTAGACCATCGTTTAAAATTCTTTGAAAAAGATTCAATTCCTAAAGTAAAAGGTAAAAACTGGGAAATTTTTAAAAAACTAGGGGAAATTAAAGTTAATAATATTGCTTTAAATGGAGGCAAAAACAAAGCTTCTTATAAAAAGATAAATACCTCATCTAAAGATAAAGTATTAGCTTTCGAAAGAGAAAAAGAAGGAAAAAAAGTAATTTTCATTGGAAATTTTTCAAAAGAAAGTCAAGAATTTACTATAGAAATCGAAGGTGAATATAAAAATTTGTACTCAAATGTTAATTTTTCAATAATAAATGAAAAAAATTGACAATTAAAACCTAGGGAATTTGTAATATTGCACTAATGCAGGTTAGTTTGTTTACCTGTTTGTTTGTTTGAGAGCGCGAATCTTCTTTTGATTCGCGCTTTTTTTATAATAAATCTAAGATAAAAATCATCTTAAAATTTGAAACTAATATAGTATTTGCAAAATTAATCGTTACTAATTCGTTATTGGAAACTGAACATTTGTAGCTTTAATAACTCCAACATTTAAACCTATTTTAGCTGTAACTACATTATCATTAACATCTGTAATTCTAACATCATAAGGGCCATCTGGACCACTTCCATCAAAAACACCATCACTATCTAAAAAATAATTATAGGATTGTCTGTTAGCAACTACATAAACTCCATTTTTATTTTTCAACTCAACTTTTTTAACCATATACCTATGATTTAATATCTGTAATGAAAAATAATAACGACTTGAGCCTGTTTTAACCCTAACAGAAATTTTAGCTTCTCCAAGTTGTTTAATATATTTCCATGTAATTGGAATTATTCCTTCTGATTCAGTACCTAATTTTAAAAAAGCCTCTTTAGATAAATCAATATTACCTTGAGGACATTCAGGACATTGATCTAAAATTTTAACAATAACTTTTTTGGTTGTACCAGTTCTAGTAATCTCAACATAAGAACCACAAGCATTACTATTATTGTATTGCGGTTTATTCATAGCACCATACATTTTACTAGTTGGATATTCTTCAGAACAATTACCAAGACCTGTAGGAGTATAAAAAGTAGCTTGACCTGAAAAATTAGTAGTATAAATAGAATTTAGTTTTTCACTAAAAGAAGAATTACCTGTTTTTTCATCGGAGTTAATAGTAATTTCCTCTTGCTCACAAGAAATACTCAATAGTCCAAATAAGACGATTGAAAGTGCGATTGTTTTTTTCATGTTTCTGTTTGTTTATTTAGCATTTGAAATCGATTCATTTCTAATGCTAATTTAAATCATTAAAATATTCATTTTCAAAAAGATTAAAATTTTTTTGATTATTAAATAACAATAAATTAATT